>JBFRWL010000565.1:0-10744 GCA_051439565.1 Prochloraceae cyanobacterium | reverse complement strand
ACCTTGCACTTGTTTGGGCAAAAAAGGTCGGAAAACCCTTGTCTAGTCTACGTTCCATCTTTATTCAGCAAGCCCTACCTAAGACGGGGGAAGTAGTTCATGATACCTAGAGATAAGAATGCCCCTATCAAGATCTTGGCGAAAGGAGAATTGCCTCAGCTCACCTATCGAGTAGTTCATGCTATTCACGGACGTCTCCGCCTGCGAATTCCTAACTTGCGGTCCGATTCAGATTACTGCTACCGTCTCAAAGCTTTAGTTGAGTCGGTTGAAAGTGTGAACAAGGTTCGCCTTAACCCAGACGCTCAGTCAATTATTATTTATTACGACCCCAAAACTCTGACAGGAATAACACTTCTGTCTCGCCTGAGTCCAATCATTGAACAAGCTGCCGCTCCCTCCCCACAGAAACAGCTTCAGCTAGCCACCGATCGACCTAGGGAAAAACTAGTCATTGAGATAGATGGCGAGAAGATATTATTAACTTCAGAGACTATAATCCCCTACGAACAAGAACAAGTTCGTGCGATCGGGCAATGGCTGTCTGAAGAGCCAGGGAAACTCTCGAAGGGAATAGATAAATTATTCAACTCAGGCGCAGAGGTTGCCGAGTGGCTCATTCCCAGCGGACTGATTCAGAAGATGCTCCATAAGATTGAAACCTCTACTGATAACTGGCAGACCGAATGGAAACACCAGTTGCCCTTGGCTCAGGTAGAAGATTATCATCAGCTCAAACAAGCTGAGTTGACCTTTTGCGATCGCCTAGCTGAGGCAGCAAAAAAGCAAGCAGTCGCCAGTGGGGCGATAGAAGGCGGTCTAACCGCTTGGGGCGGCTGGCTTGGGGAAGGGGTAGATCTGCCTCTGTCGCTTCTGTTGGCATGGAAAACGGTGTGCCGGATCGGTTTGTGTTATGGCTATAGTCCGGAGGCGAAAACCGACAAGCAACTGGCTTGGGTTATCCTGGCAATGGCAACCGCCACCACCCTTAAAGAGAAAAAGAAAGCTATTAAAACTTGGCATCAGCTCAACCAGTTGCTCTATCCACAAATCCTCAAAGACTTGGTTCAAGCATCACTGGAGGGAGACACTTTTGAAACCATGCTCGAATCCCTCATCAAACAGATCTTTAAGAGCGTTGTGGAAAAAGAAAACAAAGAATCGCTGCCAATTCTTGGCACAGTGCTAGGAGTCCAAGGTGGGGCTTCCCTGATAGAAGATGTTAGTCTTGCAGCGCATCGAGTCTTTCAAACGAGGTGGCTGCTCGAGAACGAGAAGCTTCGACCTGTAGTAAGCTAGCTCCACAAGAGATTATTTAAGTAGATGTGTCAAATTAATTAGAAAATGGTTGAGAGAGGGGTCAGCGAAGAGGTAGAGGGCAGGGGAAAAGAAGACAAGAGAGACAATAATAAACAGCAATGACCAATCAACAATCAGCAATTAACAAACACCTAAAAGCTAACTCCTGATTTCAGTTTTATATTTATTTTTGCCTATCCACTTAATAAGTACTTGGACAAAAATAAAGGATACTGTGTAAAGAAAAATTAAGATAAACTCAAATTATGGAAATGCTTTTTTAGCAATCTCTCCCCGTCAGTTTCAACTGAGAATATTTATATCCTATTTACTTATAAGTTCCTATGCATCTGAGTTGCAAAAATCTGCAATGTTCAGCTCTCAAATAGGTAGTATACTATTTTTATCTTCGCGTTTGTATAGATTAATAAGCCGATCAAAATCGAGTTTGATAAAACTTTTCAACCTATATATAGGGATAAATAGGTATTGAGCCTCGGAATTATACAAGTAAATTATGAATTGGCTTATGCACTCGCAAAATGTTCAGTTCGATACCTAAAAGTCAAAGAACTGGAGGCAAATAACCATGACTGATGAAAAATTGATTGTCAAACCTGACTCTAAAATTAAACTCAAGAACTACGATACTAAATACACAGGTAAATACAAACACAAACAGGAAGGCATCCAAAAATTAGAAGACGATATTCTCAAGTTAGAAAAATATCAAGATGTCTTGTATGCCCAAAACACCTATGCGCTGTTGATTATGTTTCAGGCCATGGATGCAGCCGGAAAAGATGGGACGATCAAGCACGTTATGTCAGGAGTTAATCCTCAAGGCTGTCAAGTCTTTAGCTTCAAATCTCCTTCCGCTGAAGAACTCGATCATGATTATCTGTGGCGCTGCTTTAAATGCCTACCGGAACGAGGTCGCATTGGCATTTTCAACCGCTCCTACTACGAAGAAGTTCTGGCTGTTCGGGTGCATCCAGAGTTCCTAGCCAAACAACAACTGCCACTAGAAGCTAAGGGTAAAGGCATTTGGAAACAGCGCTTTGAGGAAATCAATAATTTTGAAAAATACCTAGTTAATAATGGCATTATTGTTCTCAAATTTTTCCTCAATGTTTCTAAAGAAGAGCAAAAAAATCGGTTTCTAGAACGCATTGAAATCCCTGAAAAGAATTGGAAGTTGTCACCCAACGATGCCAAAGAAAGAGAGTTTTGGGATGATTACATGGCGGCTTATGAAGATATCTTTAATCATACCAGTACCTCTTGGGCACCTTGGTATATTATTCCGGCCGACCATAAATGGTTTATGCGACTGACAGTTGCTGATATTATCTGTGCCAAGTTAAAGGAATTAAATTTAAAGTATCCTACTGTCACTGACGAGCACAAGCAGGGACTGATAAAAGTCAAAGAGTTATTAGAAAACGAAAAATAGTGCTACTGCATTGTTTAAAAGCTAAGTAAATTCTTGAAACTGAGGAGGAAAAACTCTGAACCATTCCAGACACAAAAACGGTAAAAACTTTCTGCGGCAATATGTTCCTATCCTGGAATGGTTGCCCAAGTATCCACTTTCTTGGCTGAAAGCAGATCTAATTGCTGGCGTGACCATTTGGGCAGTAATGGTGCCAGAAGCATTGGCTTACGCGGGGATTGCGGGGGTGCCTCCACTGTTCGGACTGTACACAGTTCCCATTCCCCTCTTCATCTATGCCCTATTGGGAACATCTCGGACGATGGTAATCGGACCGGACTCAGCCACTGCTCTGATTTCCAGCGTAACCGTAGGTGCGCTTGCCGCCTCTGGCTCCCAAGAATACTTGCTCTTCACCTCAGCGATCGCCTTAATTGTTGGCATCCTATTTTTGGCGTTGGGACTGCTGAAAATGGGTTGGGTTGCCAACTTCATCCCCACACCCGTGATGAAAGGATTTATTCAGGGGTTGGTATGGGTCACTATTATCGGTCAGGTGCCCAAACTTTTTGGTATTGCTGGAGTACAAGGCAACTTCTGGCAAAAGCTAGGGGGAATTGTTCACCAACTACCCCAATCTCAGGGGACGACGACGGTAATTGGCATCGCCAGCATTGTCCTATTATTCCTTCTGAAGGAATTTTTCCCCAAGGTACCAGGGGCGTTGACCGCCGTTATTGTCTCCATTATCGCCGTTACCGCTCTGGGGTTAGAAGGCAAAGACGTTGATTTAGTTGGAAATATTCAGACAGGGTTGCCGCCCTTGCAGTTTCCCGCTGTGTCCTTTGCCCAACTTCAGTCACTGGTTCCGGGTGCCTTGGCAATTGTCCTGCTAGGCTATTCCGAATCCCTAGGCGCGGCAAAAGCAGCCGCTGAAAAAACTGGAGGGGAGATCGATCCCAATCAAGAATTGATCAGTCACGGTCCGGCAAACCTAGGATCGGCACTTAGTTCTGGTTTTATCGTGGTGGGCAGTCTCTCTAAAACTTCTGTGGCAATGGCAGCAGGGGCGAAAACGCAGATCTCCTCGTTGGTCAATGGTGGCTTAGTGGTTCTGACGCTCCTCTTCTTGATGCCTCTGTTTCGCAATCTTCCCCATGCAACCTTAGCCGCGATCGTGATCGAAGCCATGTTAGGGCTGGCTAACTTTAGCTACCTCAAAAACTTGCGGCGGGTCAGTCCCATTGAATATATGGTTGCGATGGTTGCCTTTTTTGGAGTTCTCTTCCTAAGTGTTTTACACGGGATCGGTTTGGGAGTTATCCTGTGCTTCATCCTATTAATTCAACGAGCTAGCCATCCCGGTACAGCAGTTTTAGGCAAGCTTCCTGGCGAACAGATGTACCGCAACATTCTCCACCATCCTGAGGCAAGAACGATTCCTGGCTTGTTAATTTTTCGCTTTGATAGTAATTTGATTTTTCCCAACGCCAACTACTTTCAGACTCAATTAAAACAGGCGCTCCGAGAATCTCAAGAACCAGTTAAGCAAGTTCTTCTCGATTGGGAGACTATTAATCTGATAGATACCACAGCAATGGAAATGCTTAGCAAGCTGAAAAAAGAATTAAGCCAACGAGGGATTATCCTATCTCTGGCAAGGGTGAGAGATTCTGTTCGTGAACTGATGCGGCGTGGAGAACTTGAACGGGAAATAGGAGTCAGTTACTTTTATGAACGGATTAGTGATGGGGTAGAAGCGTTTGAGATAAACAACAACGCAAATCTAAGCAACTGAGAACAGGTACGGGAGAGGCAATTAAGTAGGTGGGTCAAATTAATTAGAAAATGGTTGAGAGAGGGGTCAGAGGTCAGAGGTCAGAAGTCAGAGGTAACAACACCCCAGCTAAGAGCTAACTCCTCATTTCGGTTTTATATTTATTTTTGCCTACCCACTTATCTCAGAAAACTTATTAACTCTGCTTTTATATGGCAATCGTAAGTCATTTGTGAGAAAAGAATGGAAAAGAACTGTGTGATTTCTGTTCCCTGTTCCTTGCCGTTCCCTGTCTTCACCAGCTAATTCACGAATCAAATCCGATTGCTATAGCAGAGGTAGTAGGATTTATATAAGACTAATTAATATTAGAGTGAGGGCGATTTTCCAGAAAGTATCTGCTTTTTCAAAACCTAGTCCGAGATGGTATAATTTGGAGAACATGGTGTCATGTTTTGAACTCTTCACTGTAAATATTGCGAAGGAAAAAAACTTGCATCTACTAATGCAGATGTGTAATTTTTAGGTTTTTAGCCATCAGTAGCAGTTCTCCAATTACCTGAAAGGCTTTAGTTATTTTTCAGGTTGATTTCTTTTATTAACTGAATTTCCTTTGGGTTTAAAATCATTGCCAAATAACCCCTTTTTCTTTGTGAAAAGATTTTTCCAGGTTGGCACAGCCTTGATGACCTCACGCTCAAAGAAAGACGGTCAACTTGACCCTCCCTATTTTAGATTTTGGATTTATATAAGCCTCCTACTTGAGGACGAAGATACTCCCAAACCTAATAATCATAAAATCATTAATCCAAAATCGCTTGACTTGGCCGATTTTCTGGTTTTTCTGGGTGGTTGATAAAACTTATTTAAGTTTTCTAAGTTAGAGATCTGCATTTGATGGATGTTTCCCCTTGGTTGACAAGAGCATCGCAATAGCATCCTATTCGGAGTACCTATCATTATGTTGCCAAAATGGCATAACCATTCTTAACAAATACTACACTGGGTTAAGGAATTAAAGTCGTACATCTCAATAGGTAGCCCTTATTTAAGTTTGACTGTATTATCAGGACATAACACTTGTGGATGGTTAGAAATATGGGCAGCTAAATCTAGCTCTAAGCTATTATCATTTGGCTTCTGAGTTTGACAGATAGCATTAGCATATTGGTAATTGATATACTTTATGCCTCCCCAATAGTTTCTCAATTGATTAGTAGATTTTCCCTTGGCTTGAGCCAGGGCATAAGCTTGGTTATTTTCAGCTACAGTCAGAATCCGATAGTATTTACTTTCTATTGTTATCCCTAGAGGATTATCTGCTTGCAGTTCGCTTTCATTGACACTCACAAACTTTCCGGTTTCCCAATGTTGTGCTTGTTCGGCGCGAATGAGAGTGCCAACATCATATTTTGCTTCAACTTCTCTAGCTTGATAGATCTGTTTAAACAGGCTGGGAAAAGAAAAGATAGCTAAAATTCCAATGACTACAACTACTACTAAGAGTTCAACTAAGGTAAAGCCTGGATTATTTTTCTGGGAATAGAGAACTTGTATCAGTTTCAACTTAAATTTAGTTTTCATCTGTTAAGTTCAGTCATAGGATGTTAATTTCTGTTAGTTATAAGTTACCCTGTTGAGTTAAATTTCATGTCACACCCAACAACTGTTTCCTTTTGTTTCCCCTAAGCTGCATTTGGTTTGATCTTTTATCTCCTCCTCTCTCTCCCACACTTCCCACACCCCTATCTCAACCATTTTCTAATTAATTTGACCGATCTACTTATTTAGGTGTGGGGAAAGTAAGAAGTAATTTTATTTCCCTTCCCTTGTCTCCCTTATCTTCACCCTCTCACCTAACCAGGGATTTTGGTATTAATGAATCAGTTTTCTAAACTGCTCTGAATATAAAAGATTTGATCTTTTTAGTTGTTGCCAGAATGCTAAATGCGATTAAACCAAATGCTATAGCACATAAAAATGGTAAGGTTACCAACATTAGGCCACCTTTAATTAGAAACCTAGTCAATGAGTTGTCAGGAATTAAAAATTCATTCCTTGAATTTTTCTGAATAATTTCTGCTATAAATTTAGGGGAAAATTTGCGAGAAAACTTCAAAGCTTCTGTTTCTGTTTCTACAGATTTAGCCCGATCGCGCAGAAAAAAGTAAATTTGAATTGCTAAAGAATAGTCATCTGCCGCTTGGCTAATTAGTTCGAGCCTTTTTAGATAGGGCTGACTAAAGTTTTTCTGCTGGTAATCTGCCATTTTTTCGGAGGATTTCTCGATTTCCTCTTTTTTTAACTCAGCTAGAAGTTGAATTTTGTAGCGCTCATTCATTTCAAATTGACCTGAGATGGTAACTGTATGATAGTTTTTGTTTAGAGCAATAAACTTAATAATATTTAAGCTCGACGAAGAATAAAAAACTTCAGTTAAATGGCTGAAAATTCTCAGTAAAATACTCAATTCCATTATCCTTGTTCTGAAGTCCCCAGTTTCGTTAGTGTCCAATGTAACCGCTGCTTGGCAAAATCGCCTTTTAGTCTAGTCTAAACAGCAGTTCCTATTTTCAGTCTTCAGTAAGGTAAATAGCTAGCGTACTGCTTCCCTGGTCGCCGAAGGCGTAGCTACAGCATTACGTTTTTGGGTTAGGACATTTGTCTGTTCTCTGTTCCCTGTTCACTTTTAAGCAAACTTCATTCCATTTTTTAGGCTAACGAACCGTTAAAGATTGAATTGTGATCGCTGACGTTGGTAAATGATGGCCACAATTATAGCCAGTACTATGACAGTGTTAAATATTTCTTCAGGAAACTTGAACCAAAATCCTTCTAAGAAAAGTTCGAAACCAATAAGAATCAAGAAAATAAGAATGACTATATTCATTGAAGGATACTTGTTAATAAACTGAGCGAGTTTTTCAATAGCAAACAAGCGGATAATTGCCGAAATTAAAAAAATAAAAATGATGGAAGAGAGGTCTACAGCTCTTGCAGATACGACAATGATCGTGTCGATCGAGAGGATAAGGCTAACAACTGTCATTTCCAGCATTAAGCGAGTCAAACTTTTTTCTGGCAGCTGTAACTGTTGGGTCTTTTCCTGGTGGGCAAAAAATTCGTATAATTCTCTGCTATTCTTATACAAAAGAAATGAGCCGGCAATAAATAGTGAAATCGAGTCGGGAGTAAATTTGACACCAATTAGCGTAAATAGTACTTTGTTTTCTCTTAATAGAGAGCCCAATAAGCTAATTAAAATAATCCTACCTATAAATTCAGTAAGCAGCCCCCAGTTAATAACTTGCTGTTGTTTCCGTTTCTGTAAATTCTCAAGTCTTGAGGTCATGTAAACAGCGTTGTCAACATCGAGCAAGGTCGCTAATATTCCTTGTTTTAGCAAGATTAGGAATTGCATCATTGATTTAAATAACTACACCATTTCATAAAAAAAGATTTTTGATAACAAGACTCCTGTACAGAGGGTAACCTGGTTCGTCTCTGCTAACTCCTTCAACTCCAAAAAGTTTAGCTATTTTTCAACCTACTGAGCTTGCTAATCTCGTTCGGCAAAAACCACTTTAGCAACTTCAAGCGCTCTAAGTACAGCAGGAAATCCAGCATAAAGTGTCATCTGAATCATTACTTCTACAATCTCTTGTTGACTGCAGCCTACATTTAGGGCTCCGTGAATGTTATCCATTAGTTGCGACTCTGCATTCCCCACTACTACTAAGGCAGCTATGGTAGCAATTTGCCTTGATTTTAGGTCTAGACCAGGACGGGAATATATTTCGCCCAAGCCAAACTCAATCATATAACGACTCAGATCGGGCGCAATATCCTTCATCCTTTCAATGACCCTTTCCCCTGAGCGATCGTAAATTTCTTTAAGCTTACTTTTTCCTTGTTCGTAACGGTCTAAGCTGGGTTTTACTGCGGTATTATTATTCTGCTTTGTTGGCTTTGATATCAGAGAAGTAATAGTCTGATAGCCTTCTTTCCAGACAGCTTCTACTTTGGGCGTCCATCCACGTCCTAAATAAAACTTTAATGACTTTAATAATGCTTTTTCTACTAGAGGATAGTGAGCTGGCAATATGCCATAAGCAGCATATTTTTCTTCTATGTTTTTGACTATATTACTCAGAAGGCTAGGGCGGCGAAGATTTTCCAATACCTCTACCAAGCTATCAATGAATTTCTGATACTCAACTGCCATCTTAGTCTTGGCAAATAGCTGCTTTAACTGCGGGTCTTCCTCAAACAGATTGTCGTAAAAAGTAGCAGCAAAAGCAGTGGTATTGTCTTTGATGGCGGCAAAACTGTTTTCCAGGACAGTAATTTTTTCTACAGGTAGAATTGCATTAGGAATTGATTTTGCCTTACGGTTTTTTTGCCGATAAGAATTTGAAGTTTGGGTGGTAAATTGGTCGCTAGAGCGCTCTGCTGCTTCCAACATTAGATAAGCAATAGCTGTATAAGCTGCTGTCCAGGCGGCTTCGACCTCTGGAGTATATTTGGCTCCTAAATGAAACTTCAATGACTTTAATAATGCATTGCCGAATACTGGATAATGCTCTGGTAGGACTCCATAGGAAGCGTGTTTGACTCCCAGATTTTTAACTGCATTAGTCAAAAGGCTCGGATAGCGAAGATTTTCCACTATGTATAACAAGCTACTCATCATTTTTTGGGACTGAGCCGCCATATCAGTTTTGCTAAATAGAGATTTTACCTGTGGATAATTCTGGAATAGCTTCTCGTAAAAAGTAGCGGCAAAAACCCTGGGTTTCTCTTGAATCAGAGCAAAACTGTGTTCTATAAGTTTAATTTGTTTTTCAGGTAGAACTGTATCAACTGCCATGGGTTGTTATCATTTCGATCACTGCTTTTGATGCAATACAGTAGAAGCACAAGGGGGTTTTCTCAGCCTGGAACTTGTGCTCTGGTCTAAGTGGGTAGGCGAAAATAAAGATAAAACCGACAATCAGGCTTTAGGTGTTAGGGTTAGCTGTTGTCTGTTGCCTCCCTCAACCATTTTCTAATTAATTTGACCGACCTACTTATCTTTCTATTGTCTTTTCAAAGTTTGCTGATGCCAATGCTATTTCAATTAACTTCCCACCAGCCAAATGCAGGTCCAACGAATCTAACTGTCAGCCAGAAGGCGATCGTTAAACCAATGGCGATCCAAGTTACTTTAGTAGTCAATTGGTAAATTTGACTTGCTTGGGTTTTGGTAATGGGTATCCAGGGAAGAATCGTTTGTTCTTGACCGTATTTGTCTCCTAGTGCTTCTTTACGACGCTTGGCTTCACCCATGATAATTTTGCCTTATTGTCTGTGACGGTATGGCTCGATCATAGCCTTTTCTGAGATAAGTTAATAAACATCGAACCAAGTTGGATCGAGATAATTAATTCGAGCGCAAGGTTCGAGGGCAGTTAAAATTAAATTGCCGTAACTGCGATAGCTAACTCTATTATCTAATAGTGCTACAATCCCTTGAGATTCCCGCAGGGGAACTACTGCTCTTTGTATCTCCCTTAAAGCAGTGGGGAGAAGGTACAGACGAAACCAATCCTGACGCTGACGCTTGTAATAAGCAACTCTACCAGCTACTAGAGGATTTTCTAAGGAAGGAAGGGGTAAAGTAGCGATCGCCAGCAGATGAGGAGTCGGTAGTATATCTTGATGTTGGTGCCAGAATTGCCAACCGCTTACTAAAATACCGTTTTCTGCCAAATTCGTTTTCTCTACCTGTACTCTTGTACCAAACTCAGCCGCCATAGTTGCTCCGACCTGTGCTTTTAAAGGTGTATCGTCAACTAGCAGAACTATTAGTTTTTCTACCTTGCTACTGAGGCTGACTAAAGTGCGGACTTGTTGCAGCAACACACCCTGAAATTCGGGAGTATTGGGCATTGGTAAGCCTTCTGGCAAATACAAGCGAATGTGTTCGCTCTGTCGGTTAGGAGAAAATTTTAAACATAGTATCTCTCCTAAACCTAACTGCTTGCGGTAGATAGATGCAGTGTTTTCCCAATCTAAGAAACTGCCAATTAAGACTACAGGCTGCTGGTGCCAAATTGGGCTAAGTGCTGTAGCGACTGTTCCTGGTGCTGCGTGGAGGGTAAACTGTCCGGTCGCTCTAGCTATTGATGCCCCGAAAAGCACGCCGTCTGTTTTCCACCTCTGCCAAATGTTAGCAAATGCTTGGCTGAGAC
>JBFRWL010000564.1:0-3123 GCA_051439565.1 Prochloraceae cyanobacterium | reverse complement strand
ATAAGAGACAGGTTGTCAGGAGTTTACCATCACTCTCGAACTGCTTATTTTCTACTGGTAACTGGTCACTGGCTACTGGTAACTGTTTATCTGGTAACTGGTCACTGGCTACTGGTAACTGTTTATTTGAGGGCTGCTCTTGTGCAGATTCAACTTGTAGAGAATTTTCCCGTTCGGTTTTTACCTCGGTACTGGTTAACTGGCTTAGTTCCTTTTTAGCAACGGTTTGAAGCTCTCTATGTTCGGGCTTAGTTGGGGCATCCAATGAGGTAGATTCTGCATTCTCTATTTGAGAAGGAGGATCCGCTTGTTCCGTTTCTTTGGCAACATCCGATCGAGTCTCAACAGCATCGCTCGGCGCTTGCCCATTAACTTTTTTGAGCGCGACTAGCTGATTAAGTTCTAGTTGCTCACTAGGAGATGCTGTCTGTGTAGCTTGGTTGTTAATAGACAGAGATGCTTTTTTTTTCTTTGGTTTCTTGGAATTTTTGGACTTTTTAGCCATTGTGTGAGAATAGCGAGCCAGAGGTTGTTTGTCTTATGTTACCTGATGCTTTGCCCTGTAAGATTTACCTCCGATTTGGGTGCGGCTTGTCCCTCCACAGAATAACCAGAGAGCGCAACAAATAAACCCCAAACATCAGCAAAGCGGATGGGATTTAGCTCGATGAATTTCTTTGCTAATTGAGTATCTTTTTGATTCAATCCTAAAGCAATTAGCATCTTGTCTTTATAATCATTAGGAATATAAAGGCTAATCTTCAAATCTTGGAACCAACCACGCAATTGGTCAGCTAATAAATCGCTAGTACCGCCACAGCGCACGACATAATCTAGCTCGCCCACCCCAATGCAACTGCTCAACCAACTTTTAAGCATTCGCCAATATTCTTCGAGAGACTGTTGATAAAGAAGCTGTAGTGCTTCCACATCAGATGTAATTTGGCTCCAGTCTGCTGTAGTATAACTCCCCGTATAGCTAGCCTTGGAGTTAATCTTCGTGGAAATGGCTCGATTAATCGCATCCTTTTCCAGTCCGGGAACTTGGCGCTGCATCAACTCGGTTAATCGGACAGCTCCCAATCGTTCGATTTGACTATTACTTTGGACAAAACGACCTTGTTTGAAAACGTTGAGAGCGGCGTGATTATAACCAATCATCAAATAAGCACAAACAGAATTTTGAAAGTGCTGACCTTTTTTGTGATCCCGCATCGCTGCCCCCGTCCCCTCTGGAACGATAAAGATTTCTTCTGCACTTATGGGTAGCTCGATTTTACGAGAGCGCAAATAAAACCTCTTTAAGCTTTTGACTAAATTAGCGCTTAATTCGCCTGCCCCGCTTAATTCATTAAGGGGAACGAGCAAGCCCAAACGATAATCGCCAAAAGAATTTTCTTCATAAAGACTGCCAAGTATACCTAAAGTTTTGGGGACGATCGAATTAATTTTTGGTTCTTTGAAATTGAATCGAGCTTGGTAATCCTTAGCGGTAAAACCAATTAAATGACAATCTCCTTTTTTCTTCAACTGAACCCAAGCACTATCGATCGACTTGCCCATTCCCGGAGTTTTTGGCAAACGAGGAACACTAGAACTAGGTAGACACAAATATTCTGGTTCGACCAACTTATAATTAACTTTCTGTTCGGAGCGGCTTCCATCTAGCTGCTTAATTCCAGTACTCCCAAAATCCAAGCAAATTGTTTTTTTATCCATATCTCAACCCCATACTGGCTAATGTTGCTGCTGGATCTATTGGTTCATCTAAGGCTTCGGAATCCGGCTCAATCACAGCCTCTAACTCTGTAGTATTTTCCACAGTCGTGGGAACTGCTGCTTTGGTAGGGGAACTCAGATGAGCGGAACTTTTCACACCTAATTGCCCACTCCACTCTCTGATTTTTTTCGCTCCGGCTTCTAGATTATTAGCTCGTTCGATCCCTTCAAACTCCAGACGCGGATCTGATGCCTCTAAAACTAACGGCAGATACCGATCGAGTATCGTCTCTATTACTTTTGGTTTGGCAGCACCGTAACGAGCTTGTAGATAATACAAAACATTATATAAATCTGTTCCCTCTTCGGCAGAAATATTTACTGTCTTCTTAAGTTTATCCGTCAAAATACATCTCCCCCCTCAGTACTACGGCAATACTTCTTGCTGTCTCTCTATTTGAATAATACTTCATTGAAAAGGCTAGATCGGACCTAGATTTCGCCTACCTATTAAATACCTGTTAGATACCTAAAGGCTAATTATTAATTATTTTCTAAGTACTTATTTAATACTCACTCGCTGACGAGACTTGGCCAAGATTAGCTATACTACGCAGTTTTTTAATACCTGAGAAATACCTATTAGGTATCTATTAACTGTCCGAGAAAATCACCCCGTCAGCAGACAAACCTTAAATCTTTCTTTACTTTTTGGAAACCAGCTATATAAAGGTTTATGCTATCCTTTGTGCTAAATAGTATGACAAAGAACGCAGCAGATCTCGCTGACAACCAAAAAATACTACACTTACTACAAATCAGGACTAATTATCAATTCCTTGCTGCCTCTCAAACCGGAGAGGTTTAACGCCAACTACGAATCCCCAATAAACAATTGATCGGTAACATTACTAGAGGAAATTATTTTAAAGGCTTACTTCAATACCTTCTCTATAAGGAGAAAGCCTATTGTTTGGATAGCAATATTCAACTCGAACCAGAGCGATCGCTAATAGTTCCTCAACAGACATACCTTACCCACCAGTACGCCTATCAATTTAATCGAGTAGCAGCACAACGCCCAGAAGTAAAACGTCCGGTCTATCATGTTTCCTTGTCCCTCCCACCTGGAGAAAATCTGAGTGATGAACAGTGGAAACAGGTGGCACAGCGCTATTTATCTGAAAGAGGATTTGAGAATTGCCAATATGTATTGGTGAGGCATAACGATCGCACTCACGAACATTGCCATATCGTCACTAGCCGCGTCAGCTTAGATGGACAAGTAGTTGATATTGCTTGGGACTACTACAGAAGCCAAGAGGTAATTAGACCCCTCGAACAAGCTTATAATCTCACCCAAGTACAGAACTCTTGGGAAATCGATCGCTCTCAACAGACCCA
>JBFRWL010000563.1:0-14619 GCA_051439565.1 Prochloraceae cyanobacterium | reverse complement strand
CGGGAGTCTCAACTACCTCCAATTCAATTCCTTTGTCTTGCAATAAATTAACACCAGCGTTTTTCTTAACTACAGCAACTGATTTTCCCGACAGATCTTTGACTTGTCGAATCCTAAAGGTAGAGCGACGCACAAAGATAGACACCGGAAAAGTTTCAATTGTCGATGTAAAGGCAAAATCAGCTTTTCTTACGGGCGTGACCCCTAAGTTGGGAATTAGATCGACCCGATCCTGACGTAGAGCTTCTAGTACTTCATTCCAGTCGTCTTCTACCTGGTAGACCACCCTGATTCCCATCTTTTCTGCCACTTGGTTGAGCACGTCAATGGCAAATCCTTGGGGCTGACCTTTTTTGTCTAAAAAATATTGGGGAGGAAAATTTTTGGGAATAGCAGCTTTGACTTCAACCAAGGAAGAAGCTTGCTGGTCTTTAGCTCTCACCCCCTCTCCGAAATTAAAACCAACCAGTATTACCAGCACTAAAATTGACATACACCCAAGTCGAAACAAAGGCTGTGCTAATTTTGAGGAGATAGACATTGTTTTCTGTGCTACTTTTAAGTAGCATGCTGGTGGGGTGACAAGTAAAGGTAAAATCTTGACAGAATCAAGAGTTGAGCGATGCGTGAGCAAAAAGAAAGTTGCAACAAGAGTCGATTAATAGCAATTGATTAAGTTTTACCTAGACGTTACCAGAGTGATCTGACAACTCAACTCAACAAGGTTCAATCTTTAGTTTTCCATACTATTAATCTTTTGTTATCAACCCAGGTTGACTTTTTTGTAATAAATTCTGTGTATTCCTTTGTGTAATTTAACAATCAGAAAAAATTAATCATGTTTCCAGAGGCACCCAATATCCCTATTTCAAAAGATAATGAAGTAGTTTTGGCAGGTATTGAGGATGATGAAGTAATCTTTACTGAAGAATCACCAGCTCTAGAAGAGGCGACAACCGAGAGTTGGAAAATTTTGCTAGTCGATGATGAACAAGAAATTCACCATGTTACTCAACTAGCTTTAGATGACTTGATTTTTGAAGGGAAAAAACTCACCTTCCTCAGTGCTTACTCAGGAGAAGAAGCCAAAGCTTTAATCAAACAACATTCAGATACGGCAATGATTTTTCTCGATGTAGTCATGGAAACTGAAGATGCCGGCTTGGATGTGGTTAGATATATTCGCGAGGTTTTGAAAAATCAATTCGTGCAAATTATCTTGCGGACTGGACAGCCAGGGCAAGTACCAGAAGATGTGGTAACTCTTAATTACGATATTAATGACTATAAAACTAAAACCGAACTGACTAGACAAAAACTGATGACTAGAGTTATTACTAGCTTACGAGTTTATAAAACTCTAGTTGAAAACGATCAGGAGCTAGAGCAAGCTAAGCAAGCAGCAGATCTTCCCCAAACTTTTAGGATGCAGTTAATTAACTCGATTCTCGACTCTGGGCAGATTACCTTTAAGGAGCGGAATTGGTTTGTAGCAGCGACTTTATGGAATAATCCTCTCAGCGCTGAAGAGCAAGCTGGAGTTAGAAAAATCTATGAGCGCATACAAAGAGGAGAAGTGCGGATTATTGATTAAAGGAAGTCGAAAAAACTCAATCCTACTAACTCATTTGAGAGGGTAATATGATAGTAAACTTGGTGCCAATTCCCACCTGACTCTCACATTCAATTGTGCCTTGGAGTTTTTGCGTTACTAGATTGTAAACTAAATGCAAGCCTAAACCACTACCACCTTGTCCTCGTTTGCTGGTAAAGAAGGGGTCAAAAATTTTCTCCTTGCTATCCGGAGGAATGCCTTGACCATCATCAGTATATGAGAAGATAATTTCTGCTCCTGCTGCTTGAAAATCAATAACAATAGAGCCCCTATCTTCTTCAGAGTAGGCATGAATCAGAGAATTGATAACCAGATTGGTGACAATCTGAGATAATGCTCCAGGATAGCTGTCTAAGATCAGGCTTTCATCTCCTTGAATTTCTACACGATGTTTTGTCCCTTTGAATTTGGGTCTTAAGGCAGTTAAGGTTTCCTGAAGATATTCTTTGAGTTTAAAGACACGTCGGGACTCGCTGGACTGATCTACAGCAACTTGTTTGAAACTCTGAATTAGTTCGGCAGCACGGTTGAGGTTGCTTAAAATAATACTACTGCTTTGGGAGGCAGTCTGGAGAAACTTCTCTAGTTGAGAGCGTTTCATTGGACCACTATGATAAATTTGGACAAATTCTTGGGTTTTGTCGGCTAAGGTAGAAGACGCTGTCACCCCGATGCCCAGAGGGGTATTAATTTCGTGGGCAACTCCGGCGACTAAACTGCCCAAGGCTGCCATTTTTTCCGATTCTACCAGTTTGGCTTGAGTCGCTTTAAGTTGCTCGAGGGCTTGGGAGAGTTCTTGGGTCCGTTTGGCGACTTGAAGTTCTAAGATGTGATTATAATCAGCTAACAACTTCTCTGCCCGTTTACGCTTAGTAATATCCCGCCCTTCGGGAATGAGCAAAAATACTTCTCCCTGCTCGTCAAAAACTGGCTTGAGAGAAAAGTCAATTACATTGATCCTTCCTTCAGCATCAGGGTGAGTGATTTCCATCTGCACCAATTGACCGGTGGCGGCCACGGCGATCGCCTCTCGCAAACGCTGTTGCTCTTCGGAGAAACCAGCCTGCCAAAAACTCTCCCAAAAGGGTCGGCCTACTACTGTTGCTAATTCAACTCGAGCAAATTCTAAAGCCTTTTGATTGGCATCGAGGAGGATCCCATCCTTACTTAGTAGTCCGATAAATTGGAAAGTTTGCTCAAAAATAGCATGATATTTTCGTTCGCTGGCTGTCAAGGCTGACTCTGCTTGCTTGCGATCGGTAATATCGAGGGCTGTTCCCAGAATCTGTGTTGGCAACCCTTGGGCATTTCTAGAAAACACCATATCCCGGCTGTATAACCAGCGCCATTCTCCACTGACATGACGAACTCGATACTCAATTTCAAAGACCTCTGTATCTCTAGAATTAGCGATTCGTTGGTGATATTTGTTCAGATATAGTATGTCCTCTGGGTGGAAAAGCTGGGTAAAAAGACAGCCGCCACTTTCCCCGATCGCTTCCTTAGTGTAGCCCATCGTTTCAGCCAGTTCCCGATTGGTATAGGTATTGCGCCTTTCAACCAAATCAAAGATGTAAATCAAGTTTGGCGTAGTCTCGGCAATTTTTTGCAGCAAATACTGACTGTTTCGCAGCTTTTCTTCTGTTTGCTTGCGCTGGCTAATATCGCGGATAATGCCTAACAAACCAATTGTTGTCCCTGTGCGATCTTGAACTACTGTCCCGACTGTTTCACCAACAAAAACTTGACCGTTGGCGCGACGATAACTAACTTCATAAGGTTGGAGTTGTTCTTCAGCATCTAGATTAAACCGAATACGACCTTGGCGTTCGTATTCCTCTTTAGAAGCGTAGAGAATTGCTGTTTGTTGTCCGAGGAGTTGTTCTGGTTGGTAACCAAATAGTTTAATTGCTGCTGGATTCAACATCTGAATGCGACGGTCAAGATCGGCAAAAACAACTGCATCCGCCATAGCTTTGAACATCGCTTGAAACTCTGGGAATCCTATAGAGTTTAACTGATTATGAGTTAGTTGCGCAGTTGGGGTAAGAGATTGCTTCTCAAGCTGTTGCTTGGGTAAAGTCTCTAGGATAGACTCTAGGAAAGTTTTTGGCGTTAGTACCCCAACTAAGTGATTCTCTCGAGTGACAATTGGCAGGTGACTAATCCCGTGTTGTTGCCAGAGGGATGAAATCAAGGAAATATCTTCAGCTTGACTAGCACATATGGCGATCGGGTTTCTTCTCATCACAGAGGCGATCGCTACTCTTGCTAGCGGGATTTGATCGGCAGTAAGCTTCACGATATCCCTCTCGGTCAGGATACCAACTAATTGCTGATTCTCGACTACTAAGACACAATCTTGCCCTGTTTGACTCATCAGGGCAATGGCTTCACTTACCAATTGTGAGTCAGGCACGATTAGGGGATGGCGATTGATAGCTGGCTCTAAAGAAAAGCCCTCGATAGGTTGCTTATTTCCTGGCATGAGAAATATTGACGAAATTAGTAAAAACCTGCTCAACAGAACTGAGCTGTTCCACATTCCTATAACTAACTGTAGTTGTAACTTTCAGTAGTCGCCAAAATTATCTCTCTTTTATTGGTCAAGACAGGTGTTAGATCTTAGGGAAAAACCAACCTAACACCTAATACCTCATACCTTCTCCAACCGACAATTTTCTACTTTCCAGACAGTCTCTAGCGTCACTTACTTCAGTTCATTTACCTAGATTTATTGAGAGCAAACACCCAAGCTACGTGATCGTACTCATGTCACATAACCTAGAACTCAGACAGGATAATAGATATCAGTAAAGATCCCCTTGAGCTGCTAACTTTTGACTAAAACGGCTTAGTATAGACCAACCCCAACTGGTCCTAGCATCAAGGCTATTTGAGTGTCCTCTAGTTTTATCGGCTCGATCGCTCAGATATCCTTCAATAGCAACGATTCCCAAGGAAAAAAAGCTCAGCTAGTGCTTGCTCCCCTTGTTTACAAAAATTAACATATAATGTCAGAGGAACTTAGCTGAGTTTTGTAGGTCAATAGAAATTAATTCGGTTTGTTAATTAGGACATTAGTAAAGCAATCATGGATGTAGCTAATTTTACTATAAAGCCCTATGTTTTGGGTAGTTGTATACCAAAACAACTGCTAAAAAACACAAATCTTAACAAAAGCTCTGCATCTGAGAAAAAATTCGATCTCTTTTGGCAGTTGCGGCAGTGGCTCAACAACGTTGAAGTAAATGAGCCTCAACTCGCTCGTCGTCTCTGTCAAATGATCCCCGCTCAATGTCCCTTTGAGCGCAAGATCGAAATTTTTGGTCGAACTGTGTTGAACATACCACCACTATGCAAGCTAAATCCCCTTTACAACGAGGTGGTAGCCCTGCGCTTCCGAGCAATTTCCTATTTAGCAGACAAATGTGGTGATGATGTGAGCGCTTACTGCTAAGATTTCTAGGTACTAACGTTCTTCTTCATTGATGGGAAAACCATCTTATCTGCTTAAAGATCATGGCGATTATCGCTTTGAGAGCTTGGTACTTAGAAAAATACGAACCAATTACAGAAATTGTCAAACGTCCTTACGATCTACGTTTAAGCAGAAATAGCCTGCTTAAGTCAGGCTTGCGTGCTGATTTTTTAGATCGAAGAGAGGATGTAGAAAAATCTGCTTGGTTTAGACGCTATCTAGAAGGGGAAACCATCGAATTTTACATCGAAGGTAGTGGCGGCTACGCCATCTCCAACATAGATTTAATTTCCCACGAGATTTACTTTACCAAGCAGGAAATCTCTGCCTGGCTGGAACCAACGATCTTTTTCAGCCATCAAAGGGAATATGCTGATGCTAGCGAAGCCCTGCGGGAATGTTTAGTTAAAACCATAGCAGCTCTCAATCAGCGATCGCGTTTTCCCCTAACCCTAGAAGAATCTCAACGACCCACTGATGCTCCCCTGCGGCTGAGCAGGACTCAAATGGAAAAAATTCGTAAAAGTCTGCTGTTTGTCGCTGACGGGACATCAGTGGTTATTGTTGAGAGAGAAAATAGATCTCATTTAATACCTAGTCCCTACGTCTGCATAGAACTAGGCTGTGCCATACAAAGCAAGCGTTCTCGACAAATTTTACTAGTCAAGATGGAACGCCCTAATTTAGCAGGTCAGTTTCCTTTTGAGTTACCCCAGCACCAGCAGCTAGGATTTAAGACAATCTCTGAGTTAGAACGAACGCTACCCACTGCAATGGAAAATCTACTGATGCGGTTTAATTTATTTTATTAGTGAAATGTGAAATTTTTCTGTGTGGCTGTCGATACTAAGCTCGAAGGATTCAGAATAATGATTCATGCCCAGACAACCAGACGAATACGCCGTCCATATGTTCCTCTCCAGCGGTCATAGAGAAGAAGTTCGTTTTGCAACTATTCAAGAGTTTCAGAAATGGTACAGTAGCGAGCTAATGCCCAAGTCTGCTTCCGATGACTTTATTAATATACCGATTAAAAATATTCAAAGCGAGTACATGGTAGTACGTCCCTCTAGCGTTATGGCGATCCGAGTTGAGCCAGTATTTCTGGGCAGTGTGGAACGTTTCTAATACCAATTTCCTTTAAGATTGCTACACTTCGGTTAGGAAAGGGAACAGGCAATAGGCAACAGATTCTCCAGAATTGATGTGTCGCAGTATTTTTTTAAATTGGTATTACTAGCAAAGGAATACTAGATGAGGAAACTAATTGTTGCCACCAACAATCCGGGCAAACTAGGAGAAATACAGGAATATTTGATAGGTTTGCCGTGGGAATTGCAGTTAAAGCCGAAAGACTTAGAGATAGAAGAGACGGGCGATACCTTTAGGGAAAATGCTCGCTTGAAGGCTTCCCAAGTAGCAAAGATAACTGGGGAATGGGCGATCGCTGACGATTCTGGATTAGCAGTAGAAGCTCTCGGTGGCTCTCCTGGTATCTATTCGGCTCGTTATGCTCCAAGCGATCGACAACGAATCGAACGGTTACTCAACGAGTTAGGAGAGACTGAAAATCGACAAGCTCAATTTATCTGTGCTGTGGCGATCGCTCGTCAAGATGGCTCGATCGCTTTAGAAAGTGAAGGGATTTGTCAGGGAGAGATTCTGCACGTTCCTCGTGGCGAAGGTGGTTTTGGTTACGATCCAATTTTTTACGTTCCCAGCCAGCAGCAAACCTTCGCCCAAATGAAACCAGAACTCAAGCTTAAGTTAAGTCATCGCGGTAAAGCTTTCCAAGCATTACTTCCCCAGTTACAAAAAATGAATTAACAAGTTAGGGGTTAGGGGTTAGGTGTTTCTCCCCACACTCCCCCTTCCCCTCCAACTACTGACTTAACAACCGAGAGTATATATCTAGACCGCTTCGAGATCTTTTTCCCCGGTTCTAATGCGGATAATATGCTCTACTGGAGAAACAAAGATTTTTCCGTCGCCAATTTCTCCAGTGCGTGCAGCAGAGATAACCTTTTCTACCACCATATCGACCTGATCATCTTCGACAACAATCTCAACCTTAAGTTTTTGCAGGAACTCAACCGTGTACTCCGAACCTCTATAGCGTTCCGTTTGACCTTTTTGTCTTCCAAATCCTCGCACTTCCGAAACTGTCATACCAACAATTCCAGCATTGACTAAGGCAATTTTTACATCGTCTAGTTTAAAAGGTCGGATAATTGCTTCTACCTTTTTCAAGGTTGTAACTCCTTATTGAATTCTTCTGTTTGTATCTATTTATAAGCGAGCCTATCACGGTAGACAGGAAAATTTTACTAAAAAAAAAGTCCCTAGAACGTCTTTATCCATTGAAGAATTGGCTGAGGTAGTTGAATTCTAATTCTATCTTGAGGATTAATACAAACGTGTTTAGTGTTTGCCTTTGCCAGGCACTTTGATGAAGAAGCAGCAATTATTTGATAAGCAATCTCAAATTCATTGTTACTTAACTGTTGGGGAATAAGATTAATTAATAGTTTGTCTCCAGGAAATAGCGGACGCAAATAATCTATCTCAGCGCGAACTATGGGAATAGCATTAGAGGGGTTGTTAAAAAATTCCTTAAGATTAATTCCTGCCTTTCCTAGAGATTCCTCATAGGCTTCGTGACACATGGACAGAACCCGAGCAAAATAAACTACACCAGCAGCATCAGTATCGGATAAGCGAACTGTCCGGTAGTAGGTAAAAACCATCTTCAAACAGAATTGAGAGGGAGCTAGAGAAAACTAAAGGGAAGCGAGGAAAACTCTACTCATTTCCCCATCATTTAGCAAAAGGCAATTTTTTAACCTGACTTTTTGTTTTGCCCCTGCTGCGAATCGGAAACTGAACCGAATAGCTGCTCGAATTCTGCTTGTTCGTTAGTTAAAATAGCCTCGATCCCTTGTTTTTGCTTTTGTTTTTGTTCTGAAGACGGCTCTTCTAGCGCGCCGGAAACTTGAGTCATTAGGTCATCTAGCTGTATTGGTTCATTAGGTTCATTAGGTTCATTGGCTTTGACCTCCTCTTCTTGTTGTAGTGGGATTTCTATTTGAGAATTACTCTCGATTAGTTCGTCTAGTTCTTCTATTAATTCATCAGGTAAGCTATCTTCAATGTCCTGGTCTAGTTGCTCTTGGGGATCGAAAACTTCAACTGATAGCTGATCGGGTTCTAGTGACTCTTCAGGTATGTTTATATTTGCTTGGATTTCCTCCAGCGGCGTTTCCTGTTTGGTCGGAATTTGCTGAGGTTCCTCTGGTGTTTGAGGTTTTTGTAGTTTTTGAGAAACTGCGGTTAGTGCTTGCTCAAATTCAGCTTGGTCGTCAAGGGGATTAGCTTGAACTTGTTGCTGTACCTGCTTTTTGAGACTTGTAGGAACGTTGTCTACCAGCTGATCGAGTTGTACTTCTTCTTGAGGTAAGTTACTTTCAAATGCCGGAGAATGTTCGTCTAGAGATTCTAAAGCCTGATTCCATTCTTGGCGTTGTTGTTCGGGTATATTGAGTTGGTTTTGTAAGCCCTGATTTTGATTTTGTAATTGCTGCAGTTGGGTTTGTAAGCCCTGATTTTGATTTTGTAATTGCTGCAGTTGTCTTTGTAAATACTGATATTGTTGATATTGTGATTCTGCTTCCTGTTGCGGGTAGGCTTGAGAAACAGGAGGGTTAATTACTTGGGCGCTTTCATTTTGCCAGTTATTAGCAGGATCGTTTACTTGCATTTCTGGCAATACTGCCATTTTTTGGGAGTAAGACTGATTTAGCTGCTTTTGTTCCTTGGCTGCTTGAATCTGGTCTTGAATTTGACTTTTTACGTTAAACAAGGCATCTGCTACCTTTGAAGAGGCGTTAACTACACCAGTCTCGACTTTTTCCTGAAAATCTCGTTTGTCAGCAACCGCGACTCCGATTAAGCTAGAGATTCCTGAAATCAAACCAGTTTCCACTCCTTCCCTAAGCTTTTGGTGTACCATAAGCCCAAAGACAAAGCCAGCACTTAAGGAAACTGAACACAACCACATAATCTGCTTAAGTTTAGTTGATTCCATTTTTCCACTCGTAACTATAAATTGATTTATCTAAAGATGAGTTTCATCTCGCCAATAGCTTAGCAAAGCTAAAAGGTATTGAATTTCTCATTTTAATGCTTTAATTTTTAATTGGCGATAAAGTTAGTTCCCCTGCTATAAAGTCTATAAATTGCCTTGCAGTCCGTCCAGAACGCCCATTATGGCGAGTTGCCCATTGTTTGGCGCGAAATTCTAACTCTTTGGGTTGAAGAGGAATTTCTGCCCGCTTTGCTAGATGACGTACAATTGTTAGATAAGTATCTTGGTTGGCTGGCTCAAAAGTGAGAGTTAAGCCAAAGCGATCGCTAAAAGACAATTTCTCTTGTAGTGTATCCCAAGCATGAACTTCATCACCATCACTCGGGCGAGGGCGATCGCCAAAAAATTCTCGAATTAAGTGCCGCCGGTTAGAAGTAGCATAAACTACAACATTTTGCGCTCTAGCAGTTAAGCTTCCTTCGAGCACTACTTTTAAGGCTTTAAAGGCATCGTCGTCTTCCTCAAAAGATAAATCATCTACAAAGATAACGAATTTCTGAGCTATCTGCCTTAACTGCTCGACAATTTTCGGCAAGTCGCCTAACTCAGACTTGCTCACCTCAATCATTCTCAGTCCCCGATCGCTATATTTTTGTAACAATCCCTTGACAAGAGAAGACTTACCCGAACCCCTACTTCCATAAAGCAAGACGTGAAGAGCACTATATCCAGCCAGTAAGAATTCAGTATTCTTGAGTAAAGCATCTTTTTGCCACTCATAACCTACTATTTCTTCTAGCTCCACCGGATCGGGATGAGCAATTCCTCTTAAGTGACCTTTTTCCCAGCATAAAGCGTGATAAGTAGCAAATATTCCCGTTCCTTGTTGGCGATAGTAAGAAGCTAAATCTTCTAAAGCATTTGCCCAGTTTGCTGTCTGATGTAAAAATGTAGTTGATGGTGTTTCTAGGTGCCAAACGAAGGGAGCGACTGGCAAATTAGCCGCATTTTGTACCCACTCGCTTAGCTGTTGACTGCTTAAATTATAAAGACTTTGTAAAGCTTGTAAATCTTGTTTAGCAGCAGCTATTAAAGACGGAGGTAAATCTGACACTGAAATCCCTTGTACTTGCTGGCTAAATGGATTACTGTCTCTCAGAATTTCCCTAATGAGATAATCTTGCCAACTTTGATTTCTTGTCGCCAAGCTTTTAAACCACCTGCCGTAAGCTTCTAAGCACTTTAGCTCATTTAACTTGTGCTTATTCTGGTTGTCATCAGTGTCATATAAAGTGTGTAAAAGCTCGATAAAAGCATCGCCAACTTCATTTTTAAACACAGATTGATATAGAAGTATTGAAGCTATTTTTTCGAGAATAAATTTGATATAAGTATTAGCCGTTGAATTGGTCATTAATAATCTCTGAATAAATCCATCAGGCAATAATGTAGAATTAAGAATGTAGAATGAAGAATTTTACCTTCTCAATTATCATTGAATAGGCAATAGGTGTTTTGCCCGTGTCTTCCTTGTCTCCTCCTCTCTACTGTTTCAGGTTAAGCCAGTTATTCATTTTTACTACTAGGTTTTCGCAATTATTTAACCGCGAAATTTTAGCTAAATTGTAAACCTCACCATTGGTTCTTATAGACAATATTTTATACAATCTAATCCAAAATAGTAGGACTTCTTGGTATGGTTCTACCTTAACATTTAAAATGTCTCTGGACTTAAATTCTCTTTTGCCATAACTTAAATTAAATAAATATTTCTCTAGAGATAATTTCCCAGAAGATAAATAAATTTTGGTTCCTTCAAAAACAAATAAAACTAGATATAGAGACAAGGTTAACACGACTAAAATAAACCAAAAATTGTAGTTAGGAGTAATTTTGAAGATAAAGACTTTTTTAAAAACAATCAATTTTACCAGTACTAAAAAAAACCAGATAGAATAATCCCGCCAGCCGATAAGATGGCTGTGAGGAATATCGATTATTAGCTTGTTTTCAGATTGGCGAATGTTAAAGTTAGCTTTCTCAGGTTGGCTAATGCTTTCGAGAGCGCTAAATTGAGCCAGATTATCCGAGTAATTTTCTGGCGCTTGAAGAGCATTCAAGGCTGCTACAGCGTTAGGAAAACGTGTTTCTAAGTCTATGTCTGTAATCTTCTCAATCCAACTAACGAAATTAGATTGAAGCTTGGCGCGATCGCTAAATTGGATGCGAGACTCTTTTTGAGGTAACTTAGCAGGTACTATCCCAGTTAACAAGTGAATGACAGTCGCTCCTAAAGCGTACAGATCGGAAGCGGGAACTGCTCTTCCCCAAAATTGTTCTAAAGGAGTATAGCCACCCGTACCGACCACAGTAAAAGTAATCTCCATAACAGCAGCTTGAGCTTGTACTGCGCCAAAATCTACCAAGTAAATCTGCTTGTCTTTCCCTAAAATAAGATTGCTCGGCTTAATATTTCCGTGTAGTACAGGCTGATTCAACTGGTGCAGATAAGCTAAAATTTCCAGAACTGTGGCAGCAATTGAGCGTAAGTGTTGTTCTGAGAAATCTTTGCCTTGCTCTAATAATTCGAGAAGGGAAAAACCTTCAACGTAATCTCGGACCAGTCCAAACCAAGGTATACCTCTCCCTGCACATTTGTCTAAATAAAAATAATCCCGATACTTGGGAATGCGGGGATGGTCGAGAGTTTGCAAAATTTCAGCCTTTTGCTCAAAAATTCTGAGTTCTTCCCCCTGAAGTTGCCGACTAAACGCCAGCAGCTTAATAGTTACCTCTGTCTGGGATGATAAATCTAGTGCTAGCCAAGTTTGACCTTCAGCAGTAGCAGTTCCTAATTGTTTTTGTAGTTGATAGCGATCGTTGAATATTTCCTGTGCCTCGAACACCGCATTTTCCTCTGTTGTATCTGGTTTTATACTACCGAGGCTGCTGCCTTGGAGGGAAGAAGAAAAAACTGTTCCCTGTTGCCTGTTAATTAGATATTATTTGATTCCATCGATCGGCAGAATCTTTAACTGCTTGCTCTACTTTCTTTTGTTTTAACATCGCTGCCTGTAGATTCTCATAAATTATCTGTTGCAGCCGATTGAGGTCTTTGATTGCCGGAACTAAGACTGCAGCATCTTTGATTTGGCTAGCACTTACCTTAAGCGCTTGGTTTACTGGGGTAGCCTCCCCAAGCTGCTCTAGTTCCTGAATATACTGTTGTATTCCTTCTACTGTAGAGGGGAGAACATTGGCAGCTTTGGCAAAAGCCAGCTGATTTTTGGTATTAGTCACAAACAGAGCAAATTTTACTGCCTCATCTGGTTTGTTAGTGTCACGGGGAATCACTAGATTCATCACTGCCACATTTTTCTTCCCCGTCTTGCCACTAATTTGAGGTGCAACAGCCGATCGCTTGGCAATATCTGGCGCAGCTAAAGCAATCCCATCTAAAAATTCTGCTCCTGAGAAGACAATAGCCGTCTGTCCTGCCTGATATAGCTCGATGCCGCGTCGATGTCCTTCGGTGAGAACTTCCGGCGGTAATAGTCCTTTTTGATATAAGTTTACCCAATAGCGAAAAGCAGCAATGCCAGCAGGAGTGTTAAATGCTGCCTTACCCTGTTTGTCCGTCAACTGTACCCCCATCTGTACCAAAGATTCCAAAACTTCTGTGGAATCGCCAGGTACAAAAGTGATAAAAAAAGCGTATTTACCAGTTTTCTTTTTCAGGCGATCGGCAACCTGCTCTAGTTCAGCATAAGTCTTTGGTGGCTGGTTAATCTCTGCTTGAGCTAATAAATCTTGGTTGTAAATAGTCACTCTTGTGGTTAAATACCAAGGGATTCCAAAAGTAGTAGACTTACAACCAACCTCAAGACAGACTTCAATGGTACTTGCTTGCCAAATATTAGGTAAATATTGTTGTTGAATTTGAGGAGTTACCTTTGTGTTTAAATCTAACCAAGCATTGCGAGTCGCTAATTGGGAGGCAAAACTAGGATTGAGATTAACTACGTCTGGTGCTGTTTTTGCTGAAACTGCTGTGAGGATTTTATTTCTCATACCTTGCCAAGGTACGTCTATCCAGAGTATCTTATTTTGTTGATTCTCTGATTCAAAAGTAGCTATTATTTGGTTAAAGTACTCAGTAAACTCTGGCTTGAGCTGCATCGTCCAAAATTCAATTTCTTGTTTCAGCTCGGGGGAAGAACCCATGCTACAACTTAGAACAAAGCTTAACAAGAATCCTAAGAGACTCAAGCAACTCAAACTTTTGATGGTTCTAATTTTGTTCATTATGTAAATTATTACGACAAGGGATAGTTGCCGATGCTATAAAACACCATAGATTCTAGGTAGACACCGAAACTCAAAAAGTCTCTGCTCTATAAGAGATCCTAGCCACTTAGCTAATTGTGAGCTAAAGTTGGTAGCAAGCGGGGAAAATATACCTCTGCTCCTCCTGTTATATTTATCCCCCCCAATTTAAGTAGTCGCTTCAGGGGAAAAATGTTTAATCTAAATAACCTAATTGCCAGCAAGAACAAAGGAATCGGTATAGAAATCACTCCGGCACAGATTAATATTGCTAAACTGACCCAGCAAAAGCAAGCCTATAAACTAGTCAATCACTTATCGGTCCAAATTCCCGAAGGAGTATTTGAAGAAGGAAAGATTATCGATCGAGCAGCTGTAGCTGAAATTATAAAAGATACACTAACTGAGCATAAGATTAAGGCTCAGAACGTGGCTACTTCCGTGCCAATGCGAGAGGCAATTATCCGCATTATTCCGGTTCCGGCGGAACTAGACGAGCAAGAATTGCGAGAGATGGTTTTAAACCACGAAGCAGCTTTATACTTGCCCTATCCAAGGGAAGAAGTAGATCTAGATTATCAAAAACTAGGTTATTTCGTAGATGAAGACGGCATCGAAAAAGTGCAAGTGCTGCTGGTTGCTACCCGTAGGGAAGTAACCGATATGTATCTCGATGTTTTTCAGCAAGCAGATTTGGAAATAAATGTCTTAGAAATTAGCAGCTTTTCGCTGATTCGTACTATTAGAGAGCAATTAAAGCAATTTAACTCCGAAGAAGCTGCAGTTTTGGTCGATATCGAATTTGACAGTACCGAAATTGCTATTATTGTTGACGGTGTACCTCAATTTTCTCGTACCGTGCCTATTGGAGCATACCAAATGCAAAGCGCTCTCTCAGAAGCAATGAATTTACCCCCGTCTAGAGACATCGAACAATTGCAAGAAATGACAATCATTAATGTTTCTACTGACGACATGAGCAGTGGTGCTACGGGAATTAACCCAGGTATGGCTGCTTTGCTTAAAGTATTGGGAGAGTTAGTAGACGAACTGCGCCGTTCCATTAATTTTTATTTGAACCAGAGGGGTGATCTTGAAGTAGCACAATTATTG
>JBFRWL010000562.1:0-39952 GCA_051439565.1 Prochloraceae cyanobacterium | reverse complement strand
GTGTAGATAGGAGTCAGGAGTCAGGAGTCAGGAGTCTCCGAGTCAAGAGAGGAAGTCAGAATAATCTAGACAATTCAAAAGTGTATGGATTTTGAAGGTAGAGAAGCTTATTTCTTGCACTAACATCTAACACCTAACACCTAACACCTAACATCTACTACCTTTTGCCTACCTCTTGTAAAAGACAAAATTGCTGCGAGATCTATGTCTTACCTGAGCAAGATTGAATATGTCAATTAACTCAGCACTTTACTATGCTAATTTTCGTTTAGGGATAAATCGCAGCAATTGACATCATAAAGACAAACCTTGCCCCAATATAAAGCCCAGTTCAACAGTTCCACTCTATTTTCTGTTTTGGTCTTTCTCAGAATATTACTCAGGTGGTTATCTACAGTTCTTTTGCTAATTTCTAGTTTCTGGGCAATTTCTTGGTTGGTTAAGCCAGTAGATACTAGCTCAATGATTTGTAATTCTCGCTGGGAAATAGATGCAGAATTCTGGAATTTGTGAGAAGCCATAAAAATTTCTTAATTTTAGGTAAATTCACTTACTAGGTGCTTTCATTCTAGTAGGAAGCTTAGGTTTTTAAATTAGAAAAAATCATGTATTTTTAGCTTCTGCCTGGGAAGCTAAAGCACTCTCTGAGAAGTGCATGAGTCTCTAGATGAAAAGGGGGCGATAATTTCGCAGGTTTTTTCTCAAGAGCTTTGACCCAAATCTTCATCTAGCAAGAGTTTCAGACGCTGTATCATTATTGTTGATAGGAACAGAAGAATAGGGTAGAATCTGGTTTGTTTGCTTGGGGAAACTACCGAATTTGCTTCTATTTTCCCACACCTGGTCTCCTTTCTTGTCACCACTTCAGCCAAGATTATTTATGTCCGCCTTTAGTAGCCTGAGGAAGAAGTTTGAATGAATATGCCATCTGTGTCTCGTGTCATTTGTCTAGGCGAGATATTATTCGATTGCTTGGCGGATCAACTAGGAAGCTCCCTGGAAGAAGTGAAATCTTGGACCGCTTATCCAGGAGGAGCTCCTGCTAATGTTGCTACTGCTTTAGTTAAGTTGGGAACCCCAGCAGCTTTTATTGGTTGTGTGGGAGAAGATGAAGCAGGCAAAAAGCTAGTAGAACTTTTAGACTCAGTCGGGGTAAATACTACTGGCATCCAACGCCATCCTCAAGCACCGACAAGAAACGTTTTCGTGTTGCGTTCCCCAACAGGCGATCGCTCTTTTGCTGGCTTTGGAAAACGCCGACCGGATGAATTTGCCGATGCTTACTTGACAAGTTTTCAATTACCTGATGAGTTATTTCTAGAAGCTGAATTTCTTGTCTTGGGAACTCTCGAATTAGCCTACCCTCAGACTCGTTCGGCAATTTTTCGAGCTCTGGAGATGGCACAACAGCGCTATCTTAAAGTGGTGGTGGATGTCAATTGGCGTCCGATGTTTTGGCGCAATGAAAATGAGGCTAAACCCCTAATACGACAGTTGTGGAAGTATGTAGATTTCCTCAAACTCTCCGACGAGGAAGCACAATGGTTGTTTGGTACTACTGATGCTGGGGCGATCGCTCACCGTCTTGACTCAGTAGAAGGAGTTTTAATCACCGCAGGGGAAAAGGATATTAGTTACTGTCTCAGCGATCGTGAAGGTCGAGTATCTCCTTTTTCTCTGAAGGTTGAAGATACCACTGGTGCGGGAGATAGTTTCGTTGCTGGTTTTGTTCATCAATTGTGCCAGCAAGGGATTGCTAGTCTGGACAATCCAGAGACAGCTCGAAAAATTGTTACCTACGCTTGTGCAGTAGGAGGACTGACCGTCACTAAACCTGGGGCGATCGCCGCTCAGCCAACTGCAACAGAGGTGGAAGCATTTCTGCGCCAATAGGTTGAATAAATAGATTAATTTAAGGTTCAGGTTGTAATCTATAAGCGTAGTCTACTAGAGTTGCCCGCGCTTTGGATATTAAATTACTGGTCTTAGATATTGATGGTACGATCGCTGGCAAATCTAATCAAGTCAGCGAACCAGTCAAGCAGGCGATCGCCGCAGCACAGGCAAAAGGAATTCAAGTAGCGTTGGCTACTGGTCGCATGTATAGCTCAGCATTGCGCTTTCATGCTGCTGTTGCTTCCCAACTACCAATAGTGGCTTACAATGGTGCCTGGATTCAAAATCCTGGTAATCAGAAAAGAGAGCGACATTTACCCGTTTCTACTCAAAAAGCTTTAGAGTTATTAGACTATTTCGAGCAACCAGAGTGGCGTTCGTCTATTGAAGTTCATTTCTATATTGACGATCGGCTTTATGTGCGTCAAATTACCTCATACACAGAAAGCTACGCTCAGCGTTCGGGGAGCGAACCAATTGCAGTTGGCGATCTACGTAATATCCTGAACAGCGAACTTACTAAAGTTTTAACTATTTCTTCAGATACTCAAGCGATCGAAAAAATATCCCAAAGCTTGAGAAAGCGCTACCCTCCTGAGGAGCTTTATCTGACTCAATCGACAGAATATTACTTTGAAGCTACCAATCCCGAGGCTAACAAGGGTTTAGCTGTCCGTTATTTAACTGAAAAGATCTTGGGTCTAGAAGCTAACAACGTCATGGCGATCGGAGATAATTTTAACGATCTCGAAATGTTGCAATACGCTGGTACAAGCGTAGCTATGAGTAATGGACCCACAGCAGTGCAAAAATTTGCTCAGTGGGTGGCTCCTGATGTAGAGGAAGAAGGAGTGGCTGTAGCCATTGAGAAATTTATTTTATAAGTATCAGTAAGAGGATTCAAATAAATCAGAAAGGGAACCGACGACTTGCCTTGTTTCGTCTCGGTTCCCTGACTGGTTCGCTCCTCACACGCTCATAAAGGTACATTACCTAGAAAGCTTTTGTCAATACTTTTTGGATAATTTTTTTTGCGGCTCTGGAATTTAGATCGTTTCATTTGCGATCAGCTCAAGATCAGCTAAAGTTTTAGACATAATAGATCAATACTTTGGAATTCAGACCTGATGGCAGGCAAAAAAACAGCAAGCAATCTAGTTGTGATTGGCTTTGACGATGAGTTACAAGCAGATGAAGTTCGCAATGCTCTCGAAGCAATGGAGAAAGAGCATCTGGTGGATCTAGAAGATGCTGTAGTCGTCGTCAAAAACTCTGAAGGCGAATTAATGGTCAAGCAAGAAGGAGATTTTGTAGCAGCAGATGCCCTTAAAGGGGGTTTATTAGGATTGCTTATAGGTGCAGTACTACTTGAGCTACCTTTCCTGGGTTTAGCTGCTGCTGCTGGAGCGCTTGGAGGTTCGCTCTTGCATAAAGACCTTGGCATTGAAGATGAATTCATTGAAAAACTCGGCCAAACCCTCGCACCAGAAACTTCAGCCCTCTTCATCTTGGTACAAAAAGCAGAGCCGGATAAGGTATTAGAAGAACTAAAACAATTTAAGGGAAAAATCTTGCAAACTTCTCTTTCCCAGGAAGACGAGGCGAAACTAAAGGCAGTGTTGGAAAAGACTAGTGAGCAATGATTGACCTTTCCTGGAAAGATATTACATTGTGACTCCTAAAACCGGGGTGGTAAAAAGGAAAATTAATTTTAGAATCCTGCTTTTTCAAAGGTAGGAGATGTCAAAAAAGCAACTTCATCGATTTTGCACTTCGTCGAATTTTCTTGACAAAAATCAATATATACTGTGAACAGTCTCAACCAGCGTCACCGAAATCTTGCTGTTATTATGGTGTTGCCCATAACAAGGAGTTGATTCGACTCCCTTTTCAGTAAGTTATGCGTAGAATTTACTCGATCGCCTTGGTAATTATTAGTTTTATAGCTGTCTTGTTAACTGCTTTTTCCTTTCCCAGCATTTCTTCAGCGCTTTGTAATCTCTTAAAAGCTGATTCTGGTTTCTGCGCGACGAATATCGCTAAATCTTCTGAGAGTTTAATGGTTGCTTCACCAGTAGCAAAAGAAAAGTCGTTCTCACAAGGAGATGAAGACCTAAAAGCAAGAGCAACTGAGCAAATTAATCCTAAATTAGAACAACAAGTTTTACAAATGATTCGCGATCACCCAGAAGTGATTATCGAGTCTGTACAGGCATACCAACAACAACAACAAAAGCAAAAACAACAAGCAAGGCAAGCATTTTTGCAAGATTTTAAAAATAATCCTGGTAAGATTATTGCTTCTTCTCCTACTATTGGTGCGGCTGATGCTAAGGTTATCTTAATAGAGTTTTCCGATTTTCAGTGTCCTTTTTGTGCTAAGACCCACAAGACCCTCAAGCAGTTTATGGCTAAGCACCAGAATGAGGTCATGTGGGTTTATAAACACTTGCCTTTAGTTTCCATTCATCCTCAAGCTATTCCTGCTGCACAAGCATCCTGGGCAGCTTATCAACAGCGTAAATTTTGGGAGTATCATGACGCTCTTTTTGAACAGCAAGATAAATTGGGGGAGAAATTGTATTTGGATATTGCTCGCAGCCTCAATTTAGATATCAAGAAATTTAACCGCGATCGCCAGCTTGCTTTACCAGCAATCGAGCAAGATCTTGCCCTAGCCAGACAGTTGGGAATTTCTGGTACTCCTTTCTTTGTTATGAATCAGGAGACCTTTGGTGGTGCTGTCAGTTTATCCGATCTCGAGGAGATCTTGGCTCGTGTGAGGTAGATATAGTAGGGGTCAGAGTTCAGAGGTTAGAGGTAACCGCTTCCCATAGGGGAAATTGGTATTATCGGCCAATGCCGACGTAATGGAAACCAAGACTTTCTAAAGCGGATCGCTCGAGAAAATTACGACCGTCGATAACCACGGGATTGTTCATCAATTTTGCCATCTTAGCGTAGTCGAGTTTTAAAAACTCCTGCCAGTCTGTCACTAAGACTAAAGCGTCGCAGCCATCGGCTAACATTTCTGGGTTAGTTTCGACAATTACTCCCGATAAGCCATGACTCATACCTGATTGAGAAACGATCGGGTCGTAGGCTTTAACTTTAGCGCCGAGGCGGTTGAGTTGTTCAATTAAATTTAACGAGGGAGCATCTCGCATATCATCGGTATCGGGTTTAAAGGTTAAACCCAGTAAGCCAATGATTTTGCCTTTAAGTATTTTGAGTTCCTGTTGTAATTTTTCAATAGTAATTAAACGCTGACGTTGGTTAACGCTGACTGTTGCTTTTAATAACTGTGCTTCATAGCCATAGTCGTCAGCGGTGTGAATTAAAGCAGAGACATCTTTAGGAAAACAGGAACCTCCCCAACCAATGCCAGCTTGTAAGAACTTGCTGCCAATGCGAGAATCTAAACCAATACCTCTAGCTACTTGAGTGACATCAGCACCGACGCGATCGCAGATGTTGGCAACTTCATTAATAAAACTAATCTTAGTTGCTAAAAAGGCATTAGCAGCATATTTAACCATCTCTGCTGAGTTTAAATCTGTCACTACCACTGGTACTGGCGGTAAAGACTTATCTTCAGCTTGCTTGCGTTCCACGATCGGTGCGTAGAGTTCCTGCATCATAGCGATCGCTTTAGCGCTATTGCTGCCCAATACAATGCGATCTGGATTAAAGGTATCGTAAACTGCCGAACCTTCTCGCAGGAATTCTGGATTGCTCACCACGTCAAAATCAGCAACAATGTTTGCTCCTGTCTCCTCAAGGGGACCACCTCCTGCTGTTACCAGAGACTTCTGACGTTCAGCCACCCCATCGAGGACAATCATTCGTACCCAGTCCCCGGAACCAATTGGCACGGTTGACTTATTAACAATTACTTTGTAACCACTATTGAGATGAGTGCCAATACCGCGAGCAACTGCTTCAACATAGCGCGTATCGCTTTCCCCGTTAGGCAAAGGAGGCGTTCCTACGGCAATAAACAAAATTTCTCCGTGTGTGACTCCAGCAGCTAAGTCGGAAGTAAATTCGAGTTTTCCCAACTCAGTGGAAGATTTCATCAGTTCTGACAAACCTGGTTCGTAAATCGGCGACTGACCAGATTTCAACAACTTAACTTTTTCTTCGTTGTTATCTACGCAAATTACATTATGCCCGATGTGAGCCAAGCAAACACCTGTGACTAAACCCACATATCCAGCACCAATGACGCAAACACGCATAAATATAACCCTCTTTTAAGTAGATGTGCAAAATAAATTACCTAGTGGAGATAGGCAACAGAGAAGAAAAATGTGTAAACTATCTTGCCTAGGTACTTAACCTATTAGCCTATTAGTTATAGTTTTCCCATTTCCCAATTACTGACTTGAGATTGGAGATTTCCGTTCCTTTCTCTGCGTTTCTGGAAATCTTCTATTGTTAGCTTTAAACCTTCTGTCAGAGCAATAGTTGGTTCCCAACCCAGCCAAGTTTTTGCCCTAGTAATGTCTGGTTGTCGCCTTTTAGGGTCGTCTTCGGGTAGAGGTTTAAATACTAGTTCTAGATCGGGATTGACCATATGAGAAATTGTTTTTGCCAATTCTAGAATTGTATATTCATCTGGATTACCTAAATTAACAGGACCGACATAATCGCTATTCATCAGTCGCATCAGACCTTCTACTAGGTCGGAAGCGTAACAGAAACTGCGAGTTTGAGAACCGTTGCCATAGACAGTTAAAGCCTTACCCTGTAAAGCTTGGCTGACAAAGTTGCTGACAACGCGACCGTCATTTTCTAACATCCTAGGGCCATAGGTATTAAAGATGCGGGCAACTCGAATGTCAACGTGATTCTCTCGATGATAGTCAAATGATAGGGTTTCAGCTACTCGTTTGCCTTCGTCGTAACAACTGCGAATCCCGATACAATTAACATTACCGCGATAGTCTTCCGACTGTGGATGCACTTCCGGATCGCCGTAAATTTCAGAGGTAGAAGCGAGCAAAAATCTTGCCTTAACTCGCTTGGCTAAACCCAGCATATTCAAGGTGCCAACGACATTGGTTTTAACGGTTTTGATCGGGTTGTACTGGTAGTGAACCGGAGAAGCAGGACAAGCAAGATGGTAAATTTGATCTACTTCTAAACGAATAGGTTCGGTAATGTCGTGCCGGATTAGTTCAAAATAGGGGTGATTGAGCCAATGTAGAATGTTACGTTTGTGACCGCTATAAAAATTATCCAGACATATTACTTCATTACCTGCCGTCATTAAGCGATCGATTAGATGGGAACCAATAAAACCAGCACCACCGGTGACTAAAATTCTCATGTAATTAATTAGAGTTGGAATGTGAAGTCATTTTTAAATTAACCTTGGAAAGTTCTTCCGTCTAGGAGAAGACATAGGTTATTTAAATATGTGCAAAATATAAGTTTAAGCGATTATTTCTCTAAACCAAGTTTCAAAGCGATCGCCTAAAGCTGCCAAAGAATATTCCGCCTCAGCTTGTTGACGACAAACAAGGCGATCGAGGCGATCCAAACGACTAATTGCCTCAACCAAACCCGTCACGCTATCTGGTTCTACTAAAAACCCTGTTTTGCCATCTTTAACTATTTCTGCTGGTCCTCCGCGACGATAGGCAATCACTGGTACCCCGCAAGCAAGAGCTTCTATGGCTACATTACCAAAAGCTTCCACCCAGCGAGGTGTCATTAACAACGCTCGACACTGGCGCAGTTCTTTTTGTAATTCTATCGTCGATAAGAAACCACCGTACTCAATAGGCGCGTCTGGGAAATCTCTGCATATTTTTTCCCAGTAATCCCGATCTTGGATTTTGCCAAAAATTCTTAAGGGAATCCCAGTAATTTGAGCTGCTTCCACCGCATCTTCTAACGCCTTTTCCGGAGCAATTCTTCCCAACCAAGCTAGAGTTTCTTCCGGTTGCTGGCAAAATTGATATAAAGATAGATCGATCGCGCTCCCTAAAATACGACAAGAGTCAGCAAAAGGAAAAGTTGCTGCTTGGGACTTAGTATAAACTCCAATCGTACCTGGAAAACGAACCGCCACTTGCTCCATAATCAGATCTAATGCCTCGGTCATCGAACCCATACTAATCAAATGAGCAATAGGCAGTTTAAAAAAAGATGTTAGGTAAAAAGGCAACCAATCAAAAGCAAAATTGACAATCAGATCGTATTCAAATTGGACAGTACGAGCGTATTCGCACATATTTGCCAACACCGAATTTTCTGGCAAACAAATAGGCGTATCTCTTTCTTGGGTTTGAACTGCAACTTGTAAGTTTCCAGGAATTTCTTCTACTAAAACTTCTTTGAGTACTGAAGTTGCGGGAGCAACGACTTTTACTAAGTGTCCTCGCCGCTTCATTTCCATAGCAATATTCTGCACCGTCAATTCTACACCCCCGCCTTGTCCAGAACCGAGAGGTCCAACGGGGGTGGAAAGTAGCAATAACTTGAGCTTTGTCATTATCTATTGGTTTTTAGCTTATCTGTCCTCATCAGTATTATCCCTAGAATTGAGTAAATTTTGTTCTTGAGACAACTGATTCCAGGCGTATGATTGATTTAACTGTTTGAGGGCCCACTGTACTGTTTCCTGCACTTCCACATCTTCATCTTCTGCGAGATAAGACAGGCGCTGGGTAATTTCAGACATTAGTTCGTAAACTTTGGTTATGTCTCGGATGGCATTTTTACGCACCTGAGGGTTTTGATCTTCTAAAGAAATGGCAAATGCCTGATTCATTGGTCTGAGGATGCGAGTAGTAATTTCTGAAATTGCTGCTAAAATGAGGCTACGCTCTTGAGAATCTGTATCAATCATTAGTTGGACTAGAGGCTCGATCGCTCTAGAGTCAGCTCGCTGAGCTAATTCCCAAATCACCTTGCGCCTTTTAGTAGAATCTGATTGGTATAAATCTTTAATTAATTCGCTAACAATATCCAGTTTAGGTAAACGAGTGGTTGGTTGAATTGGTAAAGGTTTTTCGATCTCAGTTTTTAAGTGATTTTTAACCAAGCTGTCTCTCTCGCTCTCTGACAAATTTCTGGCTTGATTCCTATCCTGATTTTTAGGTAAATTGCTGTATTTAGGAGAGGAATTCTCAGTATAAGTTAGTTCTAGCTGTTTATCATCTTCTGGTTCAACTTCAAATAAATACAGCTCTTTGTCCTCTGGCGAAATCCTGCGAAAAATCCAGAACACAAATAATCCTATGATTAGCCCCAATGTTATAGCCAAGATGAGTAAGGGCAGCAGCGATAATAGACTGGCTTGTTGTATTTTTAGCTCGCGATTTGGTTTGCTCGATACAGAAGCGTAAGACTTCTTGCGGAAGGTGGGAAGATATGGGGAACGGGAAAAAGTTTCTTGTCTATTCTGTTGCCTGTTAATTGATGAGTATTCTCTACCTGTTGTCAAAAATACTTTTGCCAGAGATCTATTGCTAAAATCTAGAGCTAGTTTTTGCCAAAGATACTGCCAAAATCTTGAATTGTCTATTTGCTGGCTTGCTTGGTAAACTTTACTTATATTTTGCTCACCAGGGGAACTTTGTGCTGGGAGAAGAGTCTTTTCTTGTATCAAGACAGCACCAGTCTGGGCTAATTTATCAGTAAGAGAGAAGGTTCTCGGCAAATGGGACAGCGTCAATTCTAATCCGGAATTGCGAGTGCGATCGACTGCAAAGCCAAAACAGGTAAGGGAAGTAGCTAGAAGTATACAAAAAATATAAGAAACCATAAATTTGCATATTTTATATTTTGAAGATGCAGCCAGTATAATTAATTGAAGTAAATATCTTTTTACTGTTAGTTGATCGGTATACCCTACTCTATCTCTCCATTGGCTACATAGACACACTCAAACTTATGCTACACACTTAAAAGCAAGTTTTTCGACTAAAAAGGAAAATTAATCAAGTCGATATTCCTATTGCAGTTGTGAAACACTAGCTTAAATCGTCCTTTTCCCTTCATTTAGAATTGCAATAACCAAGCCACACACCAAAAACCAAGTTAATTTAAGCTAGCTTTCAGTTTCTCGTTGAGGGACTTTGACCGGGATCTTTTCCCCGACAGGTGGCTTGGAGAAGTTCCAGGATGAGATAGTGCTAGTCTTGGTGTTGTTATCAGCTAATTTGAGATTAGAAGTAGCACTATAGAGAGTTTGTCTCCAATTGTTTTTCAAGCCCAAAAAAGCTAATTGCTCAGTTAGCTTATGGCGTTGGTTAATTAGATAGATACTGATTAAAGTGAGGCAAACTCCCGACCATTGCAAAGGAGTGAGAAATTCCGAAAGAAATAGGCTGCCAAATATTAAGGCAAACACGGGAGTGAGAAAAGTCAGAGAACTGAGACTGGTGAGATTTCCTTTAGAAGCTAAGTAAAAAAATAAACCATAGGCGATCGCGCTGCCAAAAACGGTGGCATATCCTAGTGCTATCCAGCTATTGAGTTCAATATTGATCCACTGTTGCGATTCCCACATTCCCGAACAGCCGAATAAAACTAATCCGCCTAAAATCATGTGCCAAGCTGTGGCTACTATTGGATCGACATGGCGACTGACAAAGCGAATGCTAACAGTTCCTACTGCCATCGAGAGAGAAGCTAACAGCATCAGCCACTCGCCACTGTTGAGTAAATGCTCCCAGCTAAAGGAAATGGCGCTCCCTTTAGCTTGAAGTAGATTGAATATCCAATCTTCAGGCAAGCTAATTAAGCTAATACCTGCAATACCTATTCCTAATCCCAGCCAACCCCAAAAACCGATTACTTCTCCAAACAGCCAGCTAGATAACAATGCTACTGCTAGGGGTTGAGAGTCTATAATCGCCGATCCCAAACCGGCATCAGTTCTCATCAATCCCTCAGCCAGAAATCCTTGAAACATTACCCCATCTACTAGGGCAAAAAAGCTAATCCACAGCCATGCAGCCCAACCTTGGGGTTGAGAACGCCCTAAGATCGCTGCTGCTAACAAAACTAATAATCCTGCGGGTAGCAAACGCACCCCAGCCATAAATAAAGGAGTGGTTTGGGGAATAACTCCTTTCATCGCTACCATTGCTGTCCCCCAAAGGAAAAAAGGCGCAATCAGTAGCACTGGTAAAATAGAAAAACTGGCTCTTTTCAGGTTAAATTCCATGACAGTTGAGCTTGAGAAAGTTGCAATAAATATAATTAATTTCCCTAATTGTAATCAATTATGTATTTTTGTTAATAGCAATTCCTCGAAAAGAACAAGAGAATTGACAAATATAGACATTGTTGTTATAATGGAAGGCTAGGTTTATAAACTATTTTCTATTAATGCTAATTTGCATTTAATACCAATTTCGTTTAAGATTACTAAACTTCGTTAGGAAAGGAAACAGGGAACAGGAAGCAACAGATTTAGATAATTAATGTGTAGCGATATTTTTTGAAATTGGTATAACTTGCACTTTTAGTCCCCTGCGGCAGAAGAAACACATGCCTTTAGTGCTTCTTCCCTTATTACTCCTTCTGCCTTATTTTAATAACACTGTGTTTAAGAACTTATGATATGGCCATTTAAACCGAAAACTACTAAGCAAATTGCTCGTATAGAAATCACTGGCGCGATCGTCTCTGAAACACGCCACCGAGTTCTCAAAGCCCTGGAAACCGTGAAACAGAAGCGATTTCCTGCCCTACTCTTGCGGATTGACTCTCCTGGCGGTACAGTAGGAGACTCTCAAGAAATCTATTATGCGCTCAAAAAACTGAGAGAAAAAGTCAAAATTGTGGCTAGTTTTGGCAATATCTCTGCTTCTGGGGGTGTATACATCGGTATGGGAGCAGAACACATTGTCGCTAACCCCGGCACCATTACTGGTAGTATTGGCGTAATTTTGCGGGGTAATAATTTAGAGCGCCTGCTAGATAAAATCGGTGTTTCCTTCAAAACGATTAAATCTGGTCCATATAAAGATATTCTGGCATTCGATCGCGAGTTAACCCAAGAGGAAGAAAATATTCTTCAGGAACTGATAGATACTAGCTATCAACAATTCGTACAAACTGTAGCAGACGCACGCAAATTAGCGGTAGAAAAGGTGAAAAGTTTTGCTGACGGTCGTATTTTTACAGGCGAGCAAGCTTTGGAATTAGGAATTGTCGATCGCCTAGGTACAGAAGAAGAGGCCCGTCGTTGGGTAGCAGAACTGGTAGGACTCGATCCAGATAAAACCGAATGTCAAACGATCGAAGAGCCAAAATCTTTAATTAATCGAATTTTACCAGGAAGAAATCAAGCTCGATCGGGGATAGGAGTGGCAATAGATTGGTTAGAATTTGAGCTGGCTACTAATGGTCAGCCATTGTGGTTATATCGACCTTAGAAGTAAAGATTACACTAATCTTCGCACAAAGCCCATTACCTTTAGGGGTAGGATGTAAAGGGTTTTCTCACAAAAAAGATACCACCTATCTAAGCTCCCTAAATCCCCCCATTAGACTACCGTGTACATAGAAGTCCTCTGGTTTGCAGTTGAGACTAATGAGCCCCCTAAATCCCCCAATATTGGGGGGCTAGGGGGGCAAATACAGAGTATTTTGCTTTATTCTCTACTTGTGTGTACAGAGCCCACAATTGAGGGTCAGGGGGCTTTCTGGTACAGTCTTTTAGAGAAATCACCTAATGCGATCGCACTTTAGGGTGACGTGTCAACTGAGGAGGTATAGTAGTTCTGAGCTAAGTTCAGAACTCGATACTGGTAAAATCTAACATTGATTGGTGGAGGAAATTGCATCTGATGTATAAAGTGCGAGCAATTCGTGGTGCGACAACTGCTTCAGAAAATACAGAGGAAGCAATTCGAGAAGCAGTAACAGAACTGCTCGACCAACTAGAAAAGCACAATCAGCTCGATACCGAAGAGATTATTAGTGTAATATTTACCACTACTCGCGATCTAGATGCTATTTTTCCTGCCGCGATCGCTAGGAAACGTCCTCGCTGGAATCACGTTCCCTTGTTGGATGTTCAACAAATGCACGTTCAAAACAGCCTAGAACGCTGCATTCGGATTTTAATCCACCTCAATAGCAACCCTAACTTAAAGCTCAATCATCTCTATCTGCGCCAAGCGAAAAATCTCAGACCAGATTGGAGTGAGCAACAAAACGGAACAAAATAGGGATAAACCGTAGTATTTCCCTTGTCTATTAGTTATTTTTCGGCTTGAGGATAATTCTCCACCCGCTTGCAACCTCGCACTAGTAGATCGTCGATAGCGAAATTGGCTAAAATCACCGTCTTGTCCCTACTAGCAGTAGCTAGGGTTTTACCGTCAGGACTAAAGGCGACGCTATTGACGCCATCTTTATGTTTGGTAAAATTCAGCAGCGGTAAATAAGCCGAATTCCATATTAAGTAGGTGGTCATAAATAAATATAAAACCGAAATCAGGAGTTAGCTGTTAGCTATTTGTTTTTACCTCTGAATTCTAAATTCTGACCTCTCTCTCAATCATTTTCTAATTAATTTGACCGACCTACTTATTCCCCAGGAGAAACGGGTAAGTAAACTGTAAAAGTAGTTTTTCCAGGTTGAGATTCAAAAGAAATCTTTCCTTGATGGCGATTTTCTACAATTCGTCTAACTGCATCTAAACCCAGTCCTGAACCTTGACCTACACCTTTAGTAGTAAAGAAAGGTTCAAATATACGCGATTGAATTTCTACCGGAATACCCGCACCGGAGTCGGTAATTTCAACCCTGACGTAGTTGCCATTAACCGAGGTTGTTATGTCGAGAATGCCTTTTCCTGCCATTGCGTCAATGGCATTATCAATTAAGTTAGTCCATACTTGATTCAGTTCGCTGCCATAAGCAGAAATTTTAGGCAAGTTCTGGGCATAAGAGCGACGCAGTTCAATTCCTTGCTTGAGTTTATAGGAAAACAGTCTCAGAGTATCCTCTAGACCTTCGCGGACATCAACTATTTGTCCAGCGCCTCGATCGAGATGAGAATAAGACTTCATCGACTGTACCAGTTCGCAAATGCGTTGGGCACCTCGCAAGCCGCTTTCAATGGTAGACATGACCTCAAAAGAAAGAGATAGCCAGCGCAGTCCTTGATCTCGCATTTGCGTGGGATCTTCTCGCCAGCGTTCGGTTAGCCGTTCGAGAGTTTCTATTTCAATCCCAGCCGCAGCTAAAGGTTCGGCGAGATTCCAGGCATTTTCTACTCCATAATCTTCTAACCATTCGAGCAGTTCCTCTTCTCGATCGCTCAAGGTTGTCAGATCGATACGGCGCTCGACGATCGCTTCATAGCCAGCTTCTCGTGCTTGAAACCATTGTTGGGTATGTTCTTCTTCTACGTTAAGCTTAGCGTAACTCAAATTCATCTGTTCTAGTTCGCGCATTGCGGGAATCGCATCTTTTAAAGCTCGTACTAAAGCTGCAGCCGGATTATTGAGTTCGTGGGCTAAACCTGCTGATAAAGTACCCAAAGCTGCCATTTTTTCGCGACTGCGCAGGAAAGACTCTAACCCTCTGATTCTGCTTTGCAAGCTTCGAAAGATCTGGCGCTCGAAATCTCGACATTCGTGAAGTAACTCGCGGAAGTCATCTCCAGATATTTCATAAATGCGACACTCAGTTAGGGCTCGCAAAGTAACTTGTATGGGTTCGTCGGTGAAGATGGTAATTTCGCCAAAAAAGGTAGGGGCGTCATGTTCCCCGATCGGCATTTCCACTCCTTCACTCCAACGAGTAATGCCAATGCGACCGGAGATAACGACAAAGAAACCTGGTGTTAAATCTCCTTCCTGAACCAGAATTTCTCCGGAGGCTAAGTTAATTTCTTTGGCGCGATCGCAAACCCAATTGAGGCGACTAGAAGGAAGGGTTTGAAACAGCTCTAGTTTTATCAGGTCTTCTACACAAAGTTTTGCCATCTTAATAAATCCAACCTAGTTTTTAGGAGTCAGGGGTCAGAGGTTAGGGGTTAGGGGTCAGAAGTTAGTAGTTGAATTAATTGCAAACTCGTTACTTCATAAAAATTCAAAGCTGGAATGATATCACAATACTTCGCCTAGATATCTATGGACGAACTGGACACAAATCGATCCTTCGCCTACAGCAGAAGCTACTCGCTTAATCGAACTGTGACGCACGTCTCCTACGGCAAAAATTCCGGGAATATTAGTTTCTAATAAGTAAGGATCCCGCTCTAAAGTCCATCCTTGGGGACGATTTTCAGAAGTGCGATTGCGTTTGGCTTTATTGGCATCGATTTTGCGCAAATCTGCTCCTGTGAGAATGAAACCTCGATCATCTCTTTCCAGCAAATCTCCTAACCAATTTGTATGGGGTACAGCACCAATAAAAATAAATAAAGCATTAGCCGGAACGGTTTTTACTTCCCCAGTCTGGGAATTTTGAATTACTAAAGCTTCGAGACTAGTTTCTCCTTTTGCTTCTATGACGCTGGTATGCACTTGCACGTCAATATTAGGAGTTGCTTCAATTTGGTCGATGAGATACTGAGACATACTTTTAGCCAGAGAATCTCCCCGCACCAACATAGTTACTTGACTGGCATACTTAGAAAAATACATTGCTCCCTGACCCGCCGAGTTTGCTCCTCCCACTACATAAACTGTTTCGCCTTTGCAGGATAAAGCTTCGGTTTGAGCCGCACCGTAGTAGACTCCAGCCCCAGTTAACTTTTCGATTCCTGGGACGTTGAGCCGACGCCAGGATACTCCTAAAGCTAAAATTACAGCGTGAGCAGCAATTTCGGTGCCATCTTTGAGCCGAACCAGCCGATAATTATCTTTAATGGTAATTGCGGTGGCTTCTTGAGGCGTAAGAATTTCGACTCCAAATCTTTTTGCTTGAGTCGCCGCACGACGGGCTAAATCTCCACCGCTCAAACCTACAGGAAAGCCTAGATAGTTTTCGATCCGAGAACTGGTTCCTGCTTGTCCTCCAGGCGCTTGTTTTTCGATTAAGACGGTACGCAATCCCTCCGAAGCACCGTAAACTGCTGCAGCTAAACCACCAGGACCGCCGCCGAGAATAATTAGATCGTAGAAAGGTTTTTCTGCTTGGGTTTGCAAGCCAATTTTAGTAGCAATTTCGGCATTGCTTGGCTTTTCTAGTCGATCGCCGTCGGGAAAAATTACCAGGGGAAGTTTGGGGCTTTTTTCCTGGGTGCAGTTAATTAACTGTTGTGCTTGGGGCTCTTTTTCTATATCTAACCAACGGTAGGGAATTTGTTGACGGGCGAAAAAATCCTTAATCTCATGGCAATGGGGCGACCAGCGATCGCCAATAACTCTAATGCCTTCAAAAGGAGAATGGGAAGTAGCAAGCCAATCTTCGAGTAAATCGTTGAGTACTGGATAAAGTTTCTCTTCTGGCGGATCCCAGGGTTTGAGAAGATAATAATCTAGATTGATGGTATTAATTGCCTGGATGGCAGTATCGGTGTCGCTATAGGCTGTGAGTAAGACCCGTTTGGCTTCTGGAAAAAATTGTATGGCTCGTTCGAGAAACTCTACACCGCTCATCTGGGGCATTCTTTGATCTACCAAAAACAGAGCAACGGTCTGGTTGCTTAATTTTAATTGTTGCAGTTGCTCGATCGCTGCCTTACCAGAATCAGCCCGCATTATGCGAAAGCGAGAACCATATTCTCGCCGTAAATCGCGAGCTATTGCTTGTAAAACTTCTCGATCGTCGTCTACCGTTAGCAGTACTGGTTTAGCCACTGAATTAAACCTAATCCAAATAGATAATTAATTTTATTGTTAAGGATTTTTTCGTTGATTAACATCTCATCTCGATTGAGAGTTACTCATTGACAAAATTGCAAAAGTATGAATACAGGAAATATTTAAGCCAGCTCTCCTCTAATCGTAAACAAATTTTTCTTGCCTTAAAGAAAAATTAAGAAACACCGGTTTTTTAGCAATTCAGTTCAAAGTATTGAATATATTTTCAAAAAAAGTCAGATATTAGTTGTTATCTCTGACCTCTGTACACAAGTTCTATGGAACTACCTCCCCACACTCCACACTGCAGTTACCTAGTCAAAGTTATTTTTTCAAGAAGTAAAGGGAATAATAATTCTAGGTTGATTTTCAATTCAATCAAAAGTCAGGAAAAGCTGCTTTTGATGCTCTCTAAATAGTAGGTCTACACCATTCTAGTTGTCACCGTGTTTACTTTTCGTCCTAATTCAAACTTGTGGTCTCCAGGAAATAACCAACAGACATTAACTGGCAAGAGAATATTGCCACTAGCACTTGGTAGTATCACAATGATCGTGAGCCTAAGTGCTTACTTGAGTTATGAAATGATGCGCAACTTAGTTTTAGAAAGTCTCAAGCAGGCCGCTTTAGTAGAAGTTCAGAAAGGTGTAGATGAAATCGACGAATGGTTAGCGGAGCGAAAAACAGAAATAGAGACGATCGCTAATACTCCTACTTTTCGCACTATGGATTGGTCGATAGTCGGACCTTATTTAAAAGGGGAAGCCAAGCGACTAGAGAACTACTACCAGATAGCGATGGTTCAACCTGACGGTTCTTATTTTACTACGAGAGTTAATCGTACCAATCGCAATCTCAAAGATCGCCCGCACATACAGCAAGCACTTAAAGGCAGGGTGGTAGTGTCGGACCCCGTTATTTCGCGCAGTCAAGGATTGCCCGTAGTTATTGTAGCTGCTCCCGTTTGGCAGAATGCGATCGCCGCGACAGAAAAAAACACGCAAAAAATAATCGGAGTAAATACAGGTGTTATTGATATCAAGCAGCTGAAAAAAGTGGTCGAAAACCTAAAATATGGAGCTAACAGTTATGCCTTTGCCCTTAATTCTAGGGGAGTGCCAACGGTTCATCCTAACCCAAGTCTGATAGGTACGCCAGAAAAACCAACACCGAGTTTTTTAACAAGCAAAAACTCGGATTTAAGGCGGATTGCTGAGCATATGGTCAAAGGCAAAACCGAGATTCAGCTAGCGCAAGTTAATGGCAAAGAGGTCTACGTGACCTATATTCCTCTGCATCAAGCCCAATGGTCAATTGCGCTAGTAATTCCCCGCCACAATATTGAAAATCAGCTAAGACCCTTGGATGTGATGGTCTTAGTGATAGTGGGATTAGCTGGGATTACGCTGGTGGGACTCTGGCAAATTAACTGCTTCGAGCAAAATCAACTTAAAAAGTCTAAAGAAGCGGCCGATGCTGCCAATAGAGCTAAAAGCGAATTTCTCGCTAATATCAGTCACGAACTACGCACTCCTCTCAACGGAATTCTTGGCTACGCTCAAATCTTAACTAGAGATGGAACTCTTGGTGTTCGGCAGAAAAATGCTGTTGGTGTTATTACCAAATGCGGCTCTCACTTACTAACTCTGATTAATGAGATCTTAGAACTTTCTAAAATAGAAGCTAGAAAAATGGAATTATATCCTCACAATTTCCATTTTCCTGCTTTTCTTCAGTCCGTCACAGAAATCTTTAGAATTCGAGCCCAACAAAAAGGAATTGACTTTACCTACTCACCAGATCCTCAACTACCACTGCTCGTCTATGCAGACGAAAAGCGCCTGCGACAAATACTAATTAACCTTCTCGGTAATGCTATTAAATTTACAGATACTGGAGGAGTAAATTTCCAAGTTAAGGTACTCGATCGCGAGCCATCACTACCAGAAAATAGCCAGGAATCTTTGACTTCTATTATTTCTCAACATCAATTCTCTACTTTCACAATTAGATTGGCAATCGAAGATACTGGCTTAGGCATAGCTTCAGAACAATTAGAAAAAATATTTTCCCCTTTCCAACGAGTTCGAGATGAGGAATCTCGAAGAGAAGGCACTGGTTTAGGATTGGCAATTAGTCAGGAAATTGCTCGGATGATGGGTAGTCAAATCCAGGTCAGCAGCCAACCCGGTAAAGGCAGTGTTTTTTGGCTGGATGTAAAGTTGCACTCACGCTCCCAACTCTTGTCTTCACAAATCAATCTAACCAGGAAAGAAAGCTATATTATTGGTTATAAAGGCTTCAAGAGAAAAATTTTGGTAGTAGATGATAAATGGGAAAATCGTTCGGTTCTGGTCAATCTTCTCACACCTTTAGGGTTTGAAATGCTAGAGGCGAGGAATGCTCAAGAAGGGTTAGATAAAGCTAGAGAAAATCGTCCGGATTTAATTATTATAGACTTGGTGATGCCGATAATGACTGGCTTTGAGATGCTTCGACACTTGCAACAATCGCCTCAATTGCCAAAAATCATTACCATCGCTTCCTCAGCTAGTGTTTTTGAGAGCGATCGACAAAAAAGCTTGGATGCTGGAGCTGACGATTTTTTGCCCAAACCATTACAAGCAGACTGTTTGCTGGAAATGTTGCGAATACACTTACACCTTAAGTGGATTTATGAAACACAAAATATAGTAGAAAGCGGGTGCCAACAGCAACTTTACCTAGGTAATAAATCACTTTCAGCCCAAGTTATCCTAGAAATAGTTCCTCCACCCCAAAAGCAACTAGTTTTGCTCTACGATCTAGCTAAACAAGGTTTGCTCCATGATATTCTAGAATATCTAGAAAAGTTGGATAAATCAGATGAAAAATTAATTGATTTTACGCGAGAAGTTCGTCAATTAGCTAAACAATTTCAAGTCAAGAAAATTCAGGATTTTCTCGAGCAATATTTAGCTGTTAATTAGAGTCTGCTGAAAAAGTAATAATTCTCGGTTGCGTTAGGTTTTACGTGGTAAGTGTTAGGTTGATTTTCTTAGTAATTGGTGTAAGGATAAATCTCGAATAATTTTTTATCTAGAATTTGCTAGATGTTGAAAGTTAGAAAGATAAAATGAAGCAGAATGAGAAATTGCAAACGATTTTGATTGTTGACGATCAACCAGCCAATTTAGAAGTTTTGTCCCACACTTTACTCGATGCGGGTTTCAACGTCGCGGTGGCAATTGACGGTGAAAGTGCGCTCCAACAGGTCGAATATAAACAACCGGAGTTAATTTTATTAGACGTTCTCATGCCAGGAATTGACGGATTTGAAACTTGTCGTCGGCTCAAGGAAAATCCCTTAACTAATCAGATTCCAGTGATTTTTATGACAGTTACTCATGAAACAGTAGATAAGGTCAAAGGCTTTTCACTGGGTGCAGTCGATTATATTACCAAGCCTTTTGAGCAAAAGGAGATTTTAGCTAGGGTTAGGACGCATCTGCAACTGCACTCTTTGAAAAAGAGACTCTCGAAGCAAAACGAGCACTTACAACAGGAATTACGACTACGCAAAAGAGTAGAACAAAGATTGCAGCAATTAAATCAAGAGTTATCACGTTCTAATCAAGAACTGGAACAGTTTGCCTACGTTACCTCTCATGACCTTCAACAACCACTGCGCACTATAGAGAACTTCACCCAACTATTAGCACAATCTTACTCCGATCGATTGGATGGGGATGAGGAAGCTGAGCAAATCATTAGCTTTGTCTTGAACGGAGTCAGTCGTATGAAGGCGCTTATCAACGATCTATTGACCTATTCCCGTATCACGACACAGAGAAAAGAATTGCAGTCCGCAGACTGTGAAGTCATCTTAGACATCGTTACATCTAATCTGGAGCTGCTGATTCGAGAAACTGATACTACTATAACTAGCGGTTCCTTGCCAACAGTGAAAGCTAATCAACAACAACTGGTTCAACTGTTTCAAAACCTAATTGACAATGCTATCAAGTATCGTCGCCAACAACCCCCAGCAATCAAGATTGGAGCTAAAGCTAAGAATGGTGAGTGGTTGTTTTGGGTCAAAGATAATGGCATTGGTATTTCTTCTGAGCATAATGAACGAATTTTTCTGATTTTTCAGCGCCTCCACACCAGCAAAGAATATCCAGGTACTGGTATAGGGCTAGCTATTTGCCAAAAAATAGTGCAACTTCATCATGGCAAAATCTGGTTAGACTCAGAGTTAGGGCAGGGGACAACTTTCTACTTCACGATTCCAGAAAAACCATCTTTACTCACATGAGATGATTAAAATATTACATCTTTCAGATATCCACATGGGGAGTGGTTTCTCCCACGGTAAAGTTAATCCCGAAACTGGTTTGAATACGCGCTTGGAAGATTTTGTCAATACTCTGAGTAAGTGTATCGATCGCGCTATTGGAAGAGATCCTCAAGACCCTAATGCCGAACCAGTAGATTTAGTTATCTTCGCTGGCGATGCTTTTCCCGATGCTACGCCACCACCCTACGTACAAGAAGTTTTTGCCAAGCAGTTTCGTCGCTTAGCAGATGCCAATATTCCGGCGGTTTTACTGGTAGGAAACCACGACCAGCATTCTCAAGGTAATGGAGGTGCGAGTCTTTGCATTTATCGCACTTTAGCAGTACCGGGATTTATCGTTGGCGATCGCATTGATACTCATCGCATCTCTACCCGTCACGGAGACATACAAGTAATTACCCTCCCTTGGCTGACTCGTTCTACTCTACTCACTCGTCCAGAAACAGAAGGATTATCTCTAGTCGAGGTTAACGAGTTATTAATTAAACGTCTCGAACCCATCCTAGAAGCAGAAGTTCGCAACCTCGATCCAAACATACCTACTGTGTTAGTCGGTCATTTGATGGCCGATCGCGCTAACTTTGGAGCAGAACGCCTTTTAGCAGTAGGTAGAGGCTTTACTATTCCCCTATCTCTGCTCATCCGTCCTGAATTAGATTATGTGGCTTTAGGTCACGTTCACAAGCACCAGAACCTCAACCCATCTAATAACCCGCCAGTAATATATCCAGGTAGTATTGAAAGAGTAGATTTTTCCGAAGAGAAAGAAGATAAAGGTTACTTACTAGTAGAGTTAGAAAAGGGCAAAGTTAAATGGGAGTTTTGTCCTCTAGCTGTGCGTTCCTTCTGTACTATTGAAGTAGATGCTTCCCAGCAAGACGATCCGCAACAGGCAATATTAGCGGCGATCGCCAAAAGCAAGATCAAAGATGCGGTGGTAAGGCTGATTTACAAACTCCGTTCCGAACAACTGGATTTAATCACGACAACTGCTCTCCATCTAGCTCTCCAAGAAGCTCACAGTTACACTATCCGCCCCGAATTAGTTAGTCAGCTAGCGCGTCCTCGTTTACCGGAATTAGGGGTCGGTAGTAGTCTAGACCCGATAGAAGCACTTTCTGCATATTTGAAAAATCGAGAAGACCTTCAGGAAATTTCTGCAGATATGCTCGAAGCAGCACGAGGTCTTTTAAACTAAGCATTAAGCTAACATGAGTTCGAGGAAACTTGTTAGTAGAAAGGGGTATCCTGCCACGAATTTTGATGAACAGCCTGAATCGAAAACTGCTACGAGATCTGTGGCAATTAAGGGGTCAGGTAATAGCGATCGCCCTGGTTGTTGCCTGTGGTATTGCTTGCTTTGTGCTGGCAAAAAGTGCTTATAATTCTTTACAATTAACCCAAGCTACCTACTATGACCAATATCGCTTTGCTGATGTCTTCGTCTCCTTAAAACGCGCACCAGAAACCCTCAAAGCTCAAATTGCTCAAATTCCAGGAGTAGGACAAGTTCAGACGCGCATCGTTGTTGACGTTACTCTCGACGTGCCTGAATTAAAGGAAGTGCCCACAGGTAGATTGATTTCAATTCCAGAGAAAAATAGTCCCCTACTCAATAACATTTACATTCGCCAAGGTCGCTATATAGAACCAGGAAAGGGGGACGAAGTTCTCATCAGCGAAGCTTTTGCTCAAGCGAACCAACTCAACCTTGGCGACACTATTGGCGCGATAATTAACGGTCGTTGGGAGAAATTGCAAATTGTCGGCATCGCGCTGTCGCCAGAGTACGTTTATGAAGTCCGAGGTGCGGGGCAAATCTATCCAGATAACAAGCGATTTGGCATTATTTGGATGGGTAGAGAGGCTCTCGCTCATGCTTTCGATCTCGACGGTGCTTTCAATAACGTTACTCTTTCTCTGACACCAGGGGTGAATGAAACCGAAGTAATCGATCGCCTCGACAAATTAATCGAACGCTACGGAGGACTGGGAGCATACTCGCGAGAGGATCAGGTTTCTCACTACATTCTTGACGATGAGATTAGCAGTTTGGAAGTTATGGGAACTCTACTTCCTTCTATTTTTTTAGCGATCGCCGCTTTTTTACTGCATATAGTCCTTTCTCGTTTGGTAGGAACCCAGCGAATTCAAATTGCCGTACTCAAAGCTTTTGGCTACACTAATCTAGCGATCGGCATCCATTACCTAAAATTTGTCCTCGCCGTTGTCAGTACTGGCGGGTTCCTGGGTAGTGTTATTGGTATGTGGTTGGGGAAACTATTGACCGAATTTTACCAAGACTTTTTTCGCTTTCCCTTACTCCGCTATGAAGCAGGAGCGAGTTTAATAGCAACAGCAATTCTCGTTAGTTGTACCGCTGCTATTATTGGCGGTTTGAGTGCAGTGCGCCGAGCAATATCTCTACCTCCAGCTCAAGCAATGCGTCCCGAACCACCAGCTGAATTTAGACCAACTATTGTCGAACGCTTGGGTTGGGAGAGTTTCTTTTCCCCTGCGAGTCGCATTATCCTGCGGAACTTAGAACGCAAACCACTGCAAGCATTCCTTTCTATTTTAGGCATTGCTGTCGCTGCAGCAATTTTGATGGTCGGTCTTTATACAAAAGATGCTATTACTTATCTAGTTAACGTTCAATTCCATCACGTCCAACGGGAAGATTTAACTCTTGTTTTTAACGAACCTCGTCCTGCTCGTACCCGTTACGAAATCGATCGCTTACCTGGAGTTATTCGCGCCGAACCTTTTCGGGTAGTACCTGCGCGACTTCGTTTTGAACATCGAACCTATAGAAGTGCTTTAACGGGAATTGAACCGAGTGGGGAATTGCGTGGCTTAATCGATCGCCATCTCTACGCTGTTAATCTACCTGCAGATGGAGTAGTTTTATCTACCAAACTAGCAGAAATTCTCGGCGTTACGCCTGGAGATAGCTTAAGCGTTGAAGTACTAGAGGGAAGTCGTCCTCTGCGTCAGGTTGCTGTAGTGGGTTTAGTAGACGAACTGATGGGTGTTTCAGCTTACATGGATATCTACGCTCTCAACCGCTTGATGAGAGAAGGACAAACTATCTCCGGTGCTTATTTATCTGTGGATCCTCTTTTTGCCGATCGCCTTTATTCCCGCATAAAACAAATACCCGCTATTACTGGTATATCGACTCGTGCAGCAACCATGAATAGTTTCGAAGAAATTAGCGGTAAAAGTATGCTGGTTTTTACTATGGTGCTGGTTGGGTTTGCTTGCATTATTACTTTCAGCGTGGTCTACAACGCAGCGAGAATTGCCCTGTCGGAAAGGTCGAGGGAGTTAGCAAGTTTGCGCATTATTGGTTTTACTCGCGCTGAAATTGCTTTTATCCTGTTAGGAGAACAGGGGATTCTCACTCTCTTAGCAATTCCTCTGGGGTTTTTAGTAGGCTATGGTTTATCTTTTTTAGTCTCTTTGAGCTATGATAATGAGCTTTTTCGCTTGCCTTTAATTATTACTAAATCCACCTATGCTTTTACCTTTGTGGTTGTCCTGATTGCAGCAATTCTTTCTGGGTTAATTATCCGCTACCAGCTCGATCGCTTAGATTTAATTGCCACTCTCAAGACTAGGGAATAGGCTTCCATTTAGATCCTCACATTCTCTGCACAGCGCCATATCAAAATTGTTTAAGTCCGGTTAGGCGAACGGCGAACGCGGATTTTAGTTGATGAGTAAATCTCAGTAGCGAAAGATTGCAGAAAATCAGCGCTAACTGGACGGAAAGTAAGCACGGGGTAAGGACGTTCGCTAGCACTAGTGTGATTTCCTCGCGCTTCTAGTTGATGTTTTAAGGGTTTGGGACGGCTAGGAGTATTGATTTGAATTTCATCTGGTAGTAGCGATCGCATCAAGCGAATGAATTCTGTTTTCGTAGAATCGTCCCAAGGAGTTAAAATCATAGTCTGAATCCCCAGTTCCCCGGTAAATTCAGTCCGAAACTGCTTCAATCCTGCCCAGATATCCTCCCACTCAATACCATCTACGGGTCGGTTAATACGCCTCAATTGCTTGTCCGAGACAGCATCTAGTTTAACTGCAACTTTATCCGCCAAAGACAATGCTTGGCGCACTTGTGAGTTACCCAAAAGCGTACCATTAGTCAGTACTGCTACTGGTTTGCCCGTCAGTTGCTTAATTTGAGAGATAATCTCTGCTAAATTCAATGCTAAGGTCGGTTCGCCACTGCCACTGAGAGTAATAACATCTACTTCCCAAGGGGCAAAAGCTTGCAAGTCTTGTATTATCTTCTCTGTAGGTAAAAAAACTTGGCGATCGCTTGTTTTGCGTTCAATCTCTCCTAGCTGACAGTAGACACAATTGAAGGAACAAGTAGATATAGATCCGATCGGATCTATACCGAGCGATCGTCCATAGCGCCACGATTTTACTGGTCCATAAACAGAATTAAACTCAATAGTTCCTTGAACTGACGTAGTTAGATTAACCATGTTGCCTTTTGATAGTGAATTTAACAGCGATCGAATTATTTAGGGGAGTGTGGGAAGTGTGGGAAGTGTGGGAAGTAATTTTATCTCCCTTGTCCCCCTTGTCTCCCCTGCTCCCCTGCTCCCCTGCTCCCCTGCTCCCCTGCTCCCTGACCCCTAGCATCTCTTTTCCCAGAAGTTTCTGATGCTACTATGCTTCTCCTCGCAACTTCTCTAATACGCTGCGATCTTCGAGGGTAGAGGTATCTCCCACCACTTCTTCACCTGCAGCTAAATTGCGCAACAAGCGACGCATAATCTTACCCGAACGAGTCTTGGGTAGAGCTTCAGTAAAGCGTATTTCAGAGGGGCGAGCGATCGCGCCAATTTCCTCTACCACGTGCTGCTTGAGTTCTTTATTTAACTCCTCGCTGGAAGGATAACTCGACTCTAAGGTAACGAACGCAACAATTTCTTCCCCTTTGATTGCATTGGGTTTTCCTACAACTGCTGCTTCAGCTACTGCCTGGTGAGAGACCAGAGCTGATTCTACTTCCATCGTACCCAATCGGTGTCCGGCAATGTTAATTACGTCATCGACTCGACCCATTACCCACAAGTAACCATCTTCGTCTCGGCGGGCTCCATCGCCAGTAAAGTAGAAGTATTGCCCGTCTTTAGGAGTAATTGGCTCCCAATAGGTGCGGCGGAAGCGATCGGGATTTTTATAAACAGTACGAATCATGCTCGGCCAAGGATGCTTGATCGCCAGATAACCCCCCTGGTTTGGACCCACTGGATTACCTTCCAAATCGACCACATTAACTACGATTCCAGGAAAAGGCAGGGTAGCAGCACCAGGTTTGGTGGGAATTGCCCCCGGTAATGGCGTAATCATAATTCCACCCGTTTCTGTTTGCCACCAAGTATCCACAATCGGACAGCGTTCGCCACCGATCGCTCGATAGTACCACATCCAGGCTTCTGGATTAATCGGCTCGCCCACAGTCCCTAATAAGCGTAGGGAAGATAAGTCGCGCGATCGGGGTAACTCTTCCCCCATCTTCATAAACATCCGAATCGCCGTAGGAGCAGTATAAAAGATGGTGACGCCGTATTTTTGCACTATATCCCAGAAACAGCCAGGATTTGAGGGACGGGGAGCACCCTCATACATCAACGTGGTGGCACCATTAGACAAGGGGCCATAAACAATGTAGCTGTGACCAGTAATCCAACCAACATCAGCACTACACCAGTAGATATCAGTATCTTGAAGGTCAAAAACCCACTTGGTGGTCATGTGAGTGTAGAGGTTATAACCGCCAGTAGTGTGAACTACGCCTTTGGGTTTGCCAGTAGTGCCGGAAGTGTAGAGTATAAAAGCCATATCCTCGCTGTCCATCGGCTCAGCGGGGCAGTCAGTCGAAACCCCCTTTTGTAGCTCATGCCACCAGTAATCGCGGTCTGCTTCCATCTGGATTTGCTGAGCTGTACGCTTGACTACTAGAACACTTTTTAGGCTAGGTACGGCGTTATTTGCTAGGGCTTTATCGACCTGTTCTTTGAGAGGAACAATAGCATCCTTGCGCCAGCCACCATCAGCGGTAATAACGACCTTGGCTTCAGCATCGAGTAAGCGGTCTTTGAGCGCCTCAGCACTAAAACCACCAAAAACAACCGTGTGAGGAGCGCCCAGACGAACGCAGGCAAGCATTGCTATAGCTGCTTCGGGAATCATGGGCATATAGATGCCGACGCGATCGCCTTTTTCGACCCCCAACTGTTTTAGCGCGTTGGCAAACTGACAAACTTCCCGATGCAGTTCAGCATAGGTGAAGGTGCGAGAATCGCCCGGTTCTCCTTCCCAAATCAAAGCTGGTTGGTCGCGCCGTTCTGTGGTGAGATGGCGATCTAAGCAATTGTAAGAAATATTCAGCTTGCCGCCAACAAACCACTTGGCAAAGGGCGGTTGCCAATCTAATACTTTGTCCCACTTCTGGAACCAGTGCAATTCTTGTTCAGCTAACTCTGCCCAAAACTTCTCCGGATCTGCTTTTGCCTTATCGTAGAGTTGCTTATATTCTTCCATACTCTTAATATGAGCTTTTTGGGAAAACTCAGCAGGTGGGGGAAATAAACGCTCTTCTTTAAGAACTGATTCGATCGTCGGTTGTGACATGATTTTATCTTCTATAGAGCCTTGTTACTCTTAACTATTCTGAACGCTGATTTTCCCAGATGCTCTTGAGTTTCATGAAAATTTAGCACGGCAGGGACCTATTTTATCTCGTACTTGTCAAAGTATCCTTTCAGTGAACTACCCATAGTTTCTAGGATTGCTATAGTCTATGCTTGTTGTATTCTAAAAGGCTATCTGTACACCAGAAAATATTACAATTAAAGTAATAACAGACTCTAAAAGCAGCTATCAACAAAAGCTGGTGAATTTTGACGATGATAAGGTATCAAGTTAATAAGACTGCGCTACCTGACACCTAAAAACCTAACATCTAGTCTCAACCAGCCTGTCCCGCTTTGAGTCGGTAGCCCTAAAAGCCAGCAAAAATTTAGCAAGCTGGAAGGAAGAGAACATGATGGTAGATAAAAACAGACCAGATGTAGTTAACTCTTTATCAGAGCCATTGGTTGAATCGTATGCTGAGGAAATATCATTAACTTCTTTGGTCGAAACAGAATATACCAATCCAATGAGTGAGGGTTTGGTTGACCGCGACACTGGTATGGGAAGGACAATGGAGAAGTTAAGAACAACTCTTATTTCTGGTTCTGGTGTGACAGGTGGCGATTTGGACGATAATTTATATCAGGCAGAAGTAGTAGGGGAAGAAGCTGTTGGTGGACAGACTCCTACTCCTGACCAAAATGTGACCGAAGATTTACTTGATTCGATGGGTATTGCTTCTCTGGATGGGGAACCAGTAAGAACTTCTGAAAAGTTAGAGTGGCGCGATAGAAAGCTTTGGGAACTAAATCCCTAATCGGCTGAGGATTATCCGGAGCATTTTGAGTAAAGTAAACGACGGCTTATCACTGCCATGTATATAGAACCCATTTGGGATCTTTGGAGGGTGGAGGGCATGTTAGCGGATTGCGTCCGCTAACTTATACCGAACATCGAGCTTGGTTTTAGCATGATCTAACGTTCTCTCAAAATTTTTAATTAAACTTTTACATCTTTCCATCCAGGAATTACTTCTTTCTATTACCCATCTCACTTTGACAGGAACAAATCCCGATCATCTTTGTTTGTCCTTTTCTTTTTTTGAAGGTTTGGGAGCAAGTTCAAAGTTAATCTTTGTCATTATTTCTGGGTAAATCTTCTTGAGTTCTTCCTCTAATTTATTGGGATGATAACCCTTATCGATAAGAATATATGTTTATGGTAGCGCGACTGGTTTTAATTTAAAATAATCAATATTGTTAATTAAGTATTTTTAGATATTTATAAAAGTAATAGTTAATTATTTTTAGGTAATGGGTCTACCGTATCTGTGGTGATAAGAAAAGATTATATATTGTAGTATAGGTTAGGTGTGGGTCATAATTTGTAAATTATAGTATAGTTTTCCTGTTCGCGCCGTAACCTACAAAAAATAAGTTGTAGCCTGCTATACAGTTTGCACCAATATATCTGGAGAGTCATCAAACAATAGCGATTCCATAACATCGATGTATTTAAACTTAGATAGATCTCATTACTCTCCCAACCAGAAAGAGCGAACTGAATCAGACGACTATAAAGCCGCTGTAGATTATGACCAGCTTCAATCAATTAGTAAAGCAATTTTGCCAGTCATTGAACCAGTTTCGATCGCTTGATGAGCATCAGCAGCATTTTTGAGCGGAAAAGTTTGCGACAGGTGAATTTTTAATTTGCCTTCATCAATCCAACTAGCAGACTGTTTGAGTATTTCTGTTTGATGCTGTTGAGCGCTAACAATTGCTTTTAAAGCAGGAGTGAGCATTAATTCTAGACTAATACGAAGGTTCCGCTGGCGGGCTATTTTTAAATTACCGAAGCTAGAATCGGGTTGGAGAAGAGTCACTAGATCCCCATACACCCGCACTGCTTTACAGCTATCGTAAAAAGTCTTACCGCCGACGGTATCAAAAGCTAGATCTACTCCGTTTCCTCCAGTCCAATCTAGGACAGCTTCCACAAAATCCGTTTGTTTGTAAAGAATAGGGCACTCAGCACCGAACTGACGTGCTAATCTAGCTTTATCCTGGGAACCCACAGTAGTACAAACTTCGGCACCTTCGAGTTTGGCTAGCTGGATAGCGACGTGACCGACACCACCCGCACCAGCATGAATTAACACCTTTTGTCCTGGTTTGACTCTACCTCGATCGTAGAGTGCTTCCCAGGCGGTAATTAAAACCAAGGGTGCCGCAGCAGCTTCGGCAAAGGAAAGAGAACTCGGTTTGTAAGCAACTAATCGCTCTTCTACTACTGCCAACTGAGTATAATTACCAGTTCCTGATTTACCTAATCCACCAGCACAAAAGTAAACCTCATCGCCTGGTTGAAAACGTTCCACAGAGGCACCCACAGCTTCCACTATCCCAGCGCCATCACAGCCTAAGATAGCTGGCATTTGCTCTGGATAAAAAGTTCCTCGGCGACGTATTTTAGTATCGATCGGGTTTACTCCTGCTGCTTTTAGCTTGATTAGAAGTTCAGTAGGTTTTTCGATTTTTACTTCGGGCACTTCCTGAAGTTTTAGGACGACAGGACTACCCGGTTCTGTCATGACTATGGCTTTCATTTTCGTAGCCTAATCAATTCTGACCCGTTTAATTATCTCATCTAACGCAATACATATAATAAGATAGTCTAGCATTATTGCTTCTTCTGCCTTCCAGCCTAGGTATTAACAATATACCCAAAACATTTGTAACATTATAATTAGCTGTTTCTTACATTTCTTAACAAACGCTTCTACAATTGTTGAATTAGTTATCTGGAATACCTTTAACTATAGTTTAAGAAGTGTTAAAGAATACTTAAAAAATAGTGAATTGAGCAACAGTTTATCCTGTTTGCACCTGATTTAGATAGCAACAAATACCCTCCTAAAAATCTGCCAAAATGGCAAGTAATCTCCAAAAAAAAAGATGATTATTGATTGTGGATTCTAATACGCACAATCAATGAATAATCAATCAATAATACTGCCAGTTTTCTTTGAAAGAGACATTTTGATTAATTTGTTGTCAGAAAATGTCTTAATAAAAGCTAGTAGAATTGAGAGTTTTTTCGCTAACCTCACGGTTCAATTAGAAAATTTAACAAATAGCGATCGGCTCGATTATGAAAATCTGTACAGCTCATTAATCCAAAAAGATCCTTTTGAACAAGGTAATATTTTTGGCGGTCCAGTTCCCTTTGAGCCAAGTTATTTTGAAGCCGCTCCTATCGACGGTATTGGTAATAACCAACAAAATATTTATTGGGGTGCTGCTGACAGCAATCTCTTAAATATTGCCCCCCTAGCCTACAAAGACGGATTTTCTACCCCCGCAGACCGACCCCAAAACCCCCGTCACATTAGCAATGTAGTCTCCGAGCAAAAAGAAAACATGCCTGAATCACGAGGGCTGACTAACTTTATCTGGGCATGGGGACAATTTCTTGACCACGACATCAGCCTCACTCCTGAAGCATCAGAAAAGGATGCTGGCATCATTGTTCCACCTGACGACTCCTTTTTTCCAAAAGGTACGAAAATCCCACTCTTTGATACTCTCTTTGTCAAAGGTACTGGTACCGATCCTTACAATCCGCGACAACTACCTAATAAAATCACTGCCTTCATCGATGGGTCAAATGTTTACGGTTCTAGCGAAGAGCGTGCTAAGTTTTTGCGCACTTTTTTTGGTGGCAAGCTAAAAACTAGTAAGGGAAACCTACTGCCCTACAACGATGGCACCATAAAAGAAAACGATAACCCCACAGGACAAGACCCTACCAGCCTGTTTGTGGCTGGAGATGTACGCAGCAACGAAAACTCAGTTCTGACTTCTATCCACACCCTCTTTGTACGAGAACACAACCGTATTGCGAAGCAACTGGCACAGGTGCATCCCTACTGGACAGACGAGCAACTATTTCAGCGTGCTCGTCAAATTAACGTCGCCCAGATGCAGAGTATCACCTATAACGAGTATTTACCTACGTTACTGGGAAAGACACTGCCCGAGTACAGAGGCTACAATCCCCTAGTTAACCCAGGTATCAGCCGCACTTTCAGTACTGCTGCTTTTCGTCTGGGTCACACCCAACTCAGTTCAAAGATTCTGCGACTAGACCATAAGGGTAACGTAATTCCAGAAGGAAACCTCACTCTAGCTGATGCCTTTTTCCCACGAGGGGAAGGACTTGCCAAAACTGGTATCGCTTCCATCCTGCGAGGCATCGCCTCCTCACTTAGCCAGAAGATAGACACTAAAGTAATTGATGACGTGCGTAACTTGCTGTTTGGTGGTGGACCTAATGCTATAGGACGGGACTTAGCTGCGATCAATATTCAGCGAGGACGAATAAATGGTTTGTCTGACTATAACACTATACGAAAAGCGTTTGGGCTGTGGCGAGTCAATAGCTTTGCAGAAATTACTTCAGATCTGGAGCTTCAAGATAAATTACGTCAGCTTTACGGTAGTGTAGATAAGATCGATCCCTGGATTGGTATGTTAGCAGAAGATCATCTACCAGGATCTAGTGTAGGAGAAACTCTAAAAACAGTTCTTACTGACCAATTCCTGAGGTTGAGGGACGGGGATCGCTTCTACTATGAGAATCTATTAACAGCCAAGGAAATTGAGGCAATTGAAAGCACAAAGCTCTCACATATTATTCGCCGCAACACCGATACAAAAATCATCCAGGATAACGTTTTTTCCCTAGTCAACAATGGGACATCTAGAAATGATATTCTCCAAGGCGGATTGGGGGATGACACCCTGAATGGCAAGAGGGGCGATGACATCCTTTTAGGTTATCAGGGAGCAGACCTTCTGCAAGGGCAGGGGGGTAATGACATTCTGAATGGAGGAGAAGGAAATGACACCCTTTTAGGGGGTCAGGGAATAGATATTCTCCAAGGGGGAGCTGGCAATGATATCCTTAATGGACAACGGGACGATGACATTCTAGTTGGTGGAGATGGTGCAGATGTTTTTCAGTTTGGGGGTAAGAACCTTCAGTTTAGGGATTTAGGAGTAGACCAAATTATCGACTTTACTCCAGAAGATACTATCTCCCTTAGTAAAGATACCTTTGGAGAATTTCTTACCTTTGCTGAGGTGAATAATGTAGCAGATGCTTTGAATGCTGAAGCATTGATTGTCTACGATCGCTCTTCAGGTTCTTTGTTCTATAATTCCGATGGCAATATTGTCGGTTTTGGCTCTGGCGGTCAATTTGCTAAACTAGCTCCTGAATTGACGATTTCAGTAGATAATTTTACGATTGCCTAGAGAGCTCATAAGCTAGCTACTAATCATACCAATTTCGTTGAAGATTGCTACACTTTGGTTAGGAAAGGTAACAGATTCAGATAATTGATGTGTAGCACTATTTTTTTAAATTGGTAAGTAGGTGGTCATAAATAAATATAAAACTGAAATGAGGAATTACCTGTTAGCTATTTGTTTTTACCTCTGACCCCTCTCTCAACCATTTTCTAATTAATTTTACCTACCTACTTATCAATACTGCTCGGTTAACAAAAGTTTTCGGTTGAGATTAAGCAGAGGGGAAAGAGAAAAGAGAAAAGAACTTATTCAAACGGTATTAGGAGGAAAAGAAAAAACCTTATCCGAGCAGTATTTAGGTAGATAGTGCTGCGATATATGAATTAGAAGCAGTTCTGTAAGTTAGGCTGGTTCTTCCTTCACAAAGCTCTAGGTTTGGGGTTTGGGGGTTCGATCGTGCTAGTCGGATATAACAATTTCTTCCCGCAGGCAAGAAATCAGCAAGAGTATGCTTTTATTAGATTTGTCCTCATCCAGGAGTAAACGGGAATACCAGTGGAACAAGTAGGAGCGTAACGAGATATGTCAACACTAAAAGCGGTACTCCCACCTTGACAAAGTCTAGGAAACTATACCGACCTGGTTCGACTACCAGCGTAACGACTGGAGTCGAAACTGGAGTTGAATAGGCTGCCGATGCGGCGATCGCCACTGCCACAGCAAACGAATAGGGGGAGATGTTCAATGCCTCAGCTGCGTAGATGGCAATAGGTGCAACGAGCACTGCGGATGCCGTATTGGATAGTATCAGTCCTATTCCTGCAGTGAGGAAGAATATTACGGTTAGCATTACATAGGGTCCTGAGTCTCCCAGAACGGACAATAGGTTATCTACGATAAAACGAGTACCGCCGCTCTTATTCAATGCATCGGCAAGCGGGAGCATGCCAGCAATGAGAACCAAACTGCTCCAGGGGATGGCTCGATATGCATCTTCCATCGTGATGCAGCGAGTGAATACAGCAGCAAGTGCCGCCATTAATACAGCTGTCACCAGAGGCACAAGATCAAAAACGGTGAGAAGTATCATACTGACAAGGATGGTGATGGCGATGGGCCTGCGACGATAAGAGGTCACGACCTCGGTATGTTCTGACGGCAACTCCGTCACTACGAAATCGTGCAAATGGGATTGTAGTTTCCGAATACTGGTCCAGCGCCCAACGACAAAAAGGGTATCTGAGGAACGCAACTGCCAGTCCTCGAAGTGGGAGACAAGTTGCCTTGCGTGACGTAGACCCAGAACCTGCAGACCATAGGTCGATCGAAATTCAGCTTCTCGAATCGACTTGCCCATCAGACCCGAGTCTGGGTGAATGAGCACCACTGCACCACCGAGTTCCCACAGCCAGCGCTGGCTTTCCTTGGGAGATGCTGGCAGCATCATTAAAGTCTGTTCGGCATGTAAGCGCTCGCTCTGTTCGGAGTTGCCCACCACTAGAATGGAATCTTCTGCGCGGAGGTCAATATCGGGGCCAGGCATAGGGATACGGTGCAGCCCGCCTCGTATCGGACGGGCAATCCCTAGAATCCTTACCTTATATCGACTTTCGATCTCGGCTTCCGCAATAGTTTTGCCAGCCAAGGGCGAGTTGTTCTCAATGCGAAATCGAGCAATGCGTTCTCCGATCTGGAAATCCCCCCAAATCTCCCTGATGGAGCGCAGGGACTTATCGGAAACGGTAATATTGTTCCCTCGCCACAAAAGGCGTCGGCCAACAAGCAAGATATAAACAATCGCCACCGCGAGAACCGCCAAGCCGATAGGTGTAATGCTAAAAAAACCGAATCCCTCAAAGCCAGCTTCCCTCAGCTCATAATGCACCACAATGTTGGGTGGCGTAGCAATCAAAGTCAGCATGCCACTGATGAGTGCGGCATAAGACATGGGCATCAACAAGCGTTGTACGCTTAAATTCGTCTCGGCAACGATGCGCAAAACGATGGGGATAAAAATAGCTACAACAGCTGTCGAGCTCATTGCCATCCCCAACATTCCAGTCCCAAGCATGATAAGGATTAGCAAGCGCTTCTCATTACTCCCGCCATTCTTGAGAATCCAGTCGCTAACCGCACGCGCAACACCGGTTTGAAGGAGCATCTCACTGACCACGAGCAAAGCAGCGACCAGAATGACAACGCTACTGCCGAAGCCAGTCAGAGCCTCACCAACAGTGAGGATACCACTCAGCATCAATGTTATGACTACAAGTAAGGCGACTATATCAAATCGAATTCGGTTGCTGGCCATTAAAGCACCAGCTACCAAGATTAAGACAAAGATGAAAACGATCTCACTGGACATACACAGACCAGCTCTCTAGTTCCTAAAGAAAGTTAGCAGAAAAACCAAGTTTTATTCATATCATTTTATTGCGCTTTGGTGCAAGCAAGATTAGCCTAAATGATTGATAATCATCTATTTAAATTTATGTTTGTCGTGATTATCGCATTCAAATTTTAAAGACTAAATTAACAAGATGAGTGAAACTGCAGAACGGACTAGTTTAACCTCACCTTGGTGGGAAGGTGCTGTATTTTACCAAATCTATATCCGGAGTTTTCAGGATTCAAATGGTGATGGGATTGGCGATCTAAGGGGAATAATCCAGCGGCTAGATTATTTGCACGAGCTTGGAGTCGAAGGGCTTTGGATTACCCCTTTCTATCCGTCGCCACAAGTTGATTTTGGCTACGATATTCTGGACTATTTTGATATTGACCCCCAGTTCGGGACAATGACTGACTTTGAACAATTAGTTCAAGAAGCAGAAAAACGTCAGCTCAAAATTATTATCGATCTAGTACTCAACCATACCTCAGATCAGCATCCCTTCTTCATCGATTCCCGCTCATCTCGCCATTCACCTAAACGAGATTGGTACATCTGGAGAGATCCGGCCAACAATGGGGGACCTCCTAACAACTGGGCGGGTTTTGAAAAATCTAGCTGGACATTTGACCAGAAGAGTGGACAATACTACTATCACTTTTTTTATCAACAGCAACCCGATCTAAACTGGCGAAATCCTTCCGTAAAAAAGGCCATGTTTGAAGTTCTGGACTTCTGGTTAAACAAAGGGGTGAAAGGGTTCCGATTAGATGTTATTAACTTTTTGTTTGAAGATGAGGCGCTACGAGACAATCCAGTAACCGATGAAATGCCAGAATACTTAAAGCTCGTATTGCCAATTAAACAGTTACCCATTTACACGATCGACCAGCCAGAAAATCACCATGTCATCAAAGCCTTACGCCAACATCTCAAAAGCAAGGGAGAAGAAGAACCGCTGCTGATTGGTGAAGTTTGGGTTCCCACCGTCCAAGATTTAGTTCCCTATTATGGGGACCAGGGAAATGAAATCCAACTGCCGTTCAATTTCTTTCTCAGTAACGTCGATAAATTGTCGGCAGCTTCCTTCCGACAGTTACTCGCCCATACAGAGAAATATCTGAGTCACTATCCCACCACTACAGTCTTGAGCAACCAGGATTTACCTAGAGCGACTACTCGATATGCTTCTCAAGAAAATTCCGAGGCAGTAGCCAAACTCCTCGCCACCATGTTATTAACCTTGCGAGGTGCTCCTTTTATTTATTACGGTGAAGAAATAGGAATGCGAGATCGCTGCCCAGAAACCATTGATGAAGTCCAAGACCCCAGAGGAAAATTAGACTGGCCCGAATATAAGGGACGGGATGGGGCTCGCACGCCCATGCAGTGGGATGACACGGAAAATGCTGGTTTTACCAAGGTCTCACCTTGGCTAAAGTTGAATCGAGATTGCGTGCAGCGAAATGTGAAAGCCCAACTAACCAACCCCAATTCAATTCTTAACTATTACAAAAAACTTATCGCCTTGCGGCAAAGTTGGTCTTCCCTGAGAAGGGGAAAATTAACCCTATTAGGAGAAGATCCTTTTGTCCTGGCCTATTTTCGTGAGGATAAGGAGAACCAAATTCTAGTTTTGTTAAATATGTCTGAACAAAAAAGTTTCTTTAGGGGAGAGAATTTCGAGCCATTAAGTCAGAAATCCTGGAAGGTTCTGGCATCTACTCATTCTGTTGTTGCAGAAAATTTCTCTGGTTTGAGAGTTAGTCTGAAGTCATTTGAAGGACTGGTGTTAACCAGTGATTAGTCGCCCCATTGTTTCAGAGTCACTTGCAAAATACCTAAGCTGCAACTCAAAAAAGAGCCATTGTGGATATCCAGTGGGTAAAACCAACAAAAAAGAGTTTGCAGCTCCCACTCTAGTTTAAGAAAAATTTATAGAATAATTTCCAGAATCAACAGCCAAAATCTTCTGCACAACAGCTATTTCAAGCTTGAAAAAATATTATAATTTAGCTCTAGTTTTTTAAATTTAAGGTAAAGATTATCAATTTCAAAAAATAACGGTTGACGTATCTAAGTATATAAAGCCATTGTGGTAGATGCAAGTTGTAGAAAAATACGGATAGGTTATGAGGTTCTCAGTATTATCTGGGCTAGAAATAAACTCTAGGCTAATAAAGATAACTTAAAAAATAATTGCACGTACAACTTATTTACCATTATTAAACTCACAAAACAACAAACTTTTAAGAAAATTGTTTTTGATTTTCACGTTTATTTATTTCAAAGTAAGTATTCAGCTTAATGCTGACATTTTAGGCGATAAAACAATTCTTTGATAGGTACGTACGTAACTCTAAGAACTTGAAGAGCTTTCCGGTCTATATTTGAGTGACTTTAATCTTGAGTTGACTTTATAAATTAGCCTTTGAAAGATTATTGTCGATTTAAGGAAAAAGTATTTCATGACATCAGATACTTTATTTTTACAACCAATTTTCCCCGCCCCTGATTACTCTCCCAATGTAGTCAACGCTAACAGCAGCATTGTCTTGAAAAACTACAATCAAACTCCGTTAGGAACTTTGACTGAAGCTCAAACTAAGACTTTGGTAGAAGCTGGCGTAGCTGCTTCCATTGCTAACGGAGAGAGTATTTTTAGCCAAGAGCAAGAGTCAGCTTTGGCTCTACTTTTGGCTGATACTACTGGCGTTGGTGAAGATGGAACTTTTGTGGGAAGTGCCACCAGTAAAACTGAAGCGATCGGTAATTTTTTTGTTACCGCCGAGGAAAAATTATCTTTTGATTTTTCTATAGATTTAGTCCTGCAAGCTAAAGAGATTGAAAATCCCGATGTTGAATACAACGAAGCTAATGGGAGGATCTTATTTCTCTTATTGGATACTACGGATGTCAATAATCCAAAAATCTTAGATTATTTTCTCCTGGAAGGCGAGTTAATTTCTGGAGAAAAAATTGGCGAACTGACTTTTGGCAAAAGTGACAATTTTACAATTACCTATCACGAACAAAACACTGATATTGATGGTAACAACGGTACGGACTATGCCGCTAGCCAAATTACAGGTACATACCAAAACACTTTTAGCCAGAATACTAATCTCACTCTAGTGGCAATTAATCAAAATCTGATTGATTTTGCTGGGGATATCTTAATTGGCAATCTCGGTGAAGATGTTATTTATGGTACTATTTGGAACGATCGGCTTTCTGGCACTGATAATGACGACAAAATTTATGGTAGCTTAGGCAATGATACCCTCCGTGGAAAACGGGGTGACGATCTTATCGAAGGAGGTCGAGGCGACGATCGACTTGACGGTCACCGAGGCGACGACACTCTTGTGGGAAGTTTCGGCGACGATCGGCTTTCTGGTCATCGAGGCGATGACATTCTTATCGGCGGTTCCGGTGATGATCGGCTTTCTGGTCACCGGGGCGATGACTTCCTTGAAGGAGGTGAAGGGGACGACGTACTTGCTGGTCACCGAGGTGACGACATTCTACTAGGCGATGCTGGCGACGATCGGCTTTCTGGTCACCGAGGCGACGACGTTCTTATCGGCGGTTCCGGCAACGACGTGCTTTCTGGTCACCGGGGCGATGACTTCCTTGAAGGAGGTGAAGGGGACGACGTACTTGCTGGTCACCGAGGTGACGACATTTTACTAGGTGATGCTGGAAATGATACTATGATCGGCGGTGCAGGCAATGACATTGCTATTTTTACTTCCAACTATCTTTCGCACCAAATAATCGCCAATAATAACGAAACTTTTGCTGTCATTCATACAGATAACCAAAACAATAGCAGCACAGATATTCTCAAAGGCATCGAAATTGTTCGGTTTTTAGATGGTGACATAGTCCTTCGTGCTAAGAACGAATTTCCTACTAACGAAGGCCCCACAGCTATTTCCCTGAGTCAAACCAGTGTAGACGAGAATAGTGCTGGTGCGGTTGTTGGTACTCTCTATACCAGGGATCCCGATGGAGAGGACAGCTTCAGCTACACTCTCAGCGACAGTAGCGGTCAGTTTGAAATTAATGGTAATACGCTCAAACTCAAAGAGGGAGTCGCACTCGATTTTGAAACCCGATCGCACTACTCCCTGACTGTTACGAGTAGGGATATTGGCGGGTTAACTACTTCCGAAACCTTTACGATTACAGTTAACAACCTGAACGAAGCACCCACAGCTATTTCCTTGAGTCAAACTAACGTAGACGAGAATAAGGCTGGTGCGGTTGTTGGTACTCTTTCTACAATCGATCCAGATGAAGAGGACAGCTTCAGCTACACTCTCAACGACAGCAGTGGTCAGTTTGAAATTAGTGGTAATACGCTCAAACTCAAAGAGGGAGTTGCGTTAGATTTTGAAACTCGATCGCACTACTCCCTGACTGTTACTAGTAGTGATGCTGGCGGGTTAACTACTTCCGAAACCTTTACGATTACAGTTAACAACCTTAATGAAGCACCCACAGCTATTTCCCTGAGTAACCTCTCGGTGCGTGAGAATA
>JBFRWL010000561.1:0-4037 GCA_051439565.1 Prochloraceae cyanobacterium | reverse complement strand
GTGTATAAGAGACAGCCTTTGCACTCTGAAACCAAACTTTCCGTTTGAGTAATTCGACCAGGATTGGTCGATGGTACGGAGTTCTGAGCAAGATAAACTTTTGATGGATTCGGAGGTTAGCCAACCTTCATTTTCTCTTTCAGCAATAAAGAGTATGAGTTCATAGGTTTTCCCGTTGGCTTCTTCCCACTTGTTTACCTTAACTAAATATTCTAGTTCATATAAGAGTAACTTCTTGAGCGAATTCTTCACCTGGTTTGGGCGAGGGAGATTAAGATTTTTTTCACCAGACTCTTGAGATGAATTGAGTAGTTCGATTAGTCCCCGATGGACAGATTCTAGAATGTCGGGGGAGACAATCTGGATATGCGTGTCAAAGATGATATCCTTGATGTTAGCGGACTGAAGAAATTTGAATGCTGTTGCATAAGCTGCTAATGCGTTTTGAGTATCCCCCTGGGTTTTGAGTAAACTACCTCTAGTGTTCCAAGCATGGACGCTAATTTGTAATCCTTCGGAAGAAGTGATATCTTTTTGTCGTAAGAGATTAATGCTCTCTGCGATCGCCCTCTCCGCCTCGTTCCACTGTTCGAGCTGCTGATACGCCAGGGAGATGTTGCTCAGCCGCAAGGCTTGCTTTAGTCGATAGCTTTGTAATTCATGAGATAGACCTGCTTGTCTCCATACCTCATTTGCTAGATCGGACTTACCATCTTTTTGGAGTTCTCCTCCTAGACTAGATAGTTTAGAAATAGTTTCACTTTCTTTCTGTGTTCTATTGCGCTGGAAAGTAGCCCATCCCACCACTGCAATTCCCCCAAGGACGATTGTCGCTAATACAACCAGTCCCCAGCGAATTTTCCTCTCCCAGTCTTCTTTTTTGCTGGCTGCTAAGAACTCCTTTTCTTCAAAACTTAAGTTTTTACCAGATGCATATGCCAGGGCATCCTTTAATTCTTTACCGCGCAACAGTTTTGATTTATCTTTATAACCGGAAGCTTTCCATGCTCTCATAGCCCGAGCGTATGGACGCAAATTCGCTAGCTCTTTCTCCACCCAACTCTGGTTAAAAATCTCCTGGTAGATGCGGTTGTAGACGCTTAATCTTCCCTGCTTTCTGACAACCAATCCTGACAGCCGCAATATCGTTTGTTCGTAACTGTCATCAGCAGCGATCGCTCCATTTTCTAAAATTTCCTGGTACATCTCCAATAGATGGTCAGCACGTTCCTCATTGGAGAGCAGGCGGTCTTTAATTGTCTTCAAATGCTCCGGTTGGTCTTGAGATGCCCAATCCTCAATGATGCGCGACTTCACAACTTGCTCGACTGAAGGCGAATCTTTTGTTTTTAACTCCTCAACCATTAGCTGACACAGTTTTTGAGTCAGAAACGGTTGCCCTCCTGTCCAAGCTAATATTTCTCCAAGCAGCGCCTGGGGATTGCTGACTTGGCCTTGAAAATTTTTTGTTAGCGGCTCAACTTCGCCAATCTGAAAACCATTGAGGGCGATGTCCTGACCGATATTAAAAGGTGTCCGAGTTTTGTCTTGAATTAAATCCGCAGGGGTGGTTACGCCAAATATAGCAAACACAATTCGCTCGTACTCTGGATTGTCAGCTCGCTTATTGTAGAATGCCCTAATCAAGGCAAAAAAATCATCTATTGAGAACTTTAAGCTAAGAACACTATCAATTTCATCAACAAAAAAGATAATTTTTGTACTGGTAATGTTAACTAGCAGTATTTCTTCGATAAATACACTCAATCGATTGGGTGGAGATAAATAGGTATGCTCCTTTAACCAAGTTTCTAGCTTGAATTCAACCTTTTGGGAGAGCTTTAAATCCCTCCATAGCCTTTCAATTACTCCTGTATACCACTGTTCTTGACTGACATCTTTTCCGATTGATGTTATATCGATTAAAACACAGCTCATTCCTTCTGCTAGCAGCCGTTTCATTGTACGTACTAGCAAGGAGGACTTACCCATCTGCCTACAGTTAAGGACGTAGCAAAAATGACCTGTTTTTAGGACATTATACAGTTCTGTATCTGCCTGCCGTTTCACATAGCTTTTAGCCTTAACTGAAAGACTCCCGCCAACTTGATATTCGTAGACTAAGTTAGAGAATGTACTCATAATAAACTTTAACCTTTCAAGTTGTTGTCAAAATACAGCCGATACAACTCACAGCTACATTTCACGCCATCATTTTTATCCTTCTTCACTAGACCGATGCTCTCTAACTGGTACGCTTGGCTTGGTTCTAATCGCACGCTCTCTTCTACTTCCAAGACTGTTTGAAACGCTTGTTTAAGTTCTGAATGCTCTTTCAGAGTCTCCAACAAACACCGTAAATGGTCGCTATAAACTCCGGCTTGGGTAGAAGCTTCATCTAGCAATTCATCTAGCGTCTTATCCCCGCGTCGCAGGTAATAGAGTGCTAAATTCACTAGAAAAGGATGTCCGCCCACTAATTTTCTTAGTCGTTCCGCTGAGTTATCTGCTGACCAATCCAGTCCATAACGCTTCGCCAAATTTTGTATTTGCTCCAGGGTGAATTCTGATAGCTCAATTGTCCGTCCAACATTTCCGAAAGGCGATTGATTAACATCTAACTCGACATAAGGTTCTGTGGAGTGAGTTACCACTAGCCGTAGTTGCTCCCAGGTTTCCTTTAATCCTTGTGTTGCTACTTCATACCAGTTACGTAGGAGGGCAAAAAAGTTTAAAGCGATTTCGTGATGTTTGAACAATCGATCTACGTTGTCTAGACACAAGACTATAGGAGTGTTTATTTTTTCTAATAAATGCTCCTCGAAATATTTTGTGCAGCTAGATATACTCCCATACAGTTCCTTGTCCCAATACTTATCTAATTCTGGTTCGATTTGTAACTGCTTGGCAATATTGGCACAGAAAAGTCGCAGAAACTTGTCTAAATCGGTTAAAGCATTCGTCTCTATTTCTCGTAAGCTCAAATACACCGTTCGATAGCTGTGCATTTTGGCGTGAGCCAGAATCCTAATCAATAGGGAAGTTTTTCCCGTCTTGCTTAGTGCTTTAATCCTAATCAGAGAGCCAGGTGTCAAAACTGTCTGATAACATAACTCCTCATTTGGAGGACGCTGGATATACAAGTTAGAATTCAAGGCTAACGGACTGTTCGGAAATTCCCGTTCTTCCTCTGGGATTTTTAGTTCTATCCTAGGCGCGAGCAGCGCAATTCTGGTTTTAAAATTCTTTTGTTGAACTTGTTCTCCTAGAGACTTTGACAATTTTTTCCATAGTTTTGAGCTAGTATTTTTTACATAACCACTGCTATAGTTATTCGCACCAGCTATATCTTGGTATTTCATGCCTTCCCAACAAGCAAAAAAGATATTTCGCTCCAGATCTGTCAAGTGTTTTCCAGCTTCTTCAAAGACTGCTGAATCTACGATATTGAAGGCTCGCTCGCAGTTTATTTCTTTTTGAGAGTTCATTGTTTTCTGATTGATTGTATTAAGTAATAACAACAAAACAAGTTTTTCAAAAGTCAATTCCTATTCTGAATCCTACGCCAAAAGTGTTGCCAGTAATAACTGGGTCAGATGAGACCCTAGTGTAAACATACTGAACAAATATATCTGATGTATCGCTTATTTGAAAGGAAGCCCCAACTCTGGCATTGAAGGTAAAAAGGCCACTGCCTTCGAAATTTTGGGCTGCAGGAACAACATCCAAAAAATTAAAAACAGCTATCCCAGCTCCTACTCCAACATAAGGGGTAAAAAATGTTTTAACTGGGATGTCATAAATGACATTCAGAGTATACGACTGAAAACTCCAAATGGGGCTGTCCTCAACCGAGCTAAAGATACTTTCACTACCAAAAGCAGCTTCACCCTCAAGCCTCAAATTAATCGGCTTAAATTCATGACCGATTACCAAAGAAACAAGTCCACCAGTACTTGTACTTATGCCTTCTATATCAGGCGTAAAAGTGCCAAGACTACCTATATGTAGCGGCTCAAAAACAAGAAGCCCTCGGC
>JBFRWL010000560.1:0-4810 GCA_051439565.1 Prochloraceae cyanobacterium | reverse complement strand
TAACATTGAGAGTCGTCAACTAGCGAGTACTGATTGTAGAGGTTTCTTTGGAAAGAAGCCTCTTTTTTCTGCACACAAATTAATACAGCAACCCTATAGGATATCTTGAAGCATTGGTCATCTTAATGAAACCGAGGATAAGATGTACTAGGAAATTTTAATATAAATAAAGTTTGGGCTTATGAAAATCACTACCCTAGGAATTATTAGTTTACTCAGTGTTAGTGCTTTTATAAGATTAACACCACCAGCTAAGGCTCAAGACTCTGGAGCTTGCTTTATGGTTAATCCTACTGGAACAGTAGTAGATTTATCTCATATTTGTGGCTTTTCCCCAGCAGTTGAACCACAAGTTCAGAATGAAGCTCAAACTTCTGAAACAGAAAGCAAAGATTCCAAATTAGAAAAATCCGAGACCGACGAAGAGAAACTTTCTAGAGCCAGACGCGAAGCGCTCGCCGCTCCTTATAGTAGCGATTCTAGATCAGAACTAGAAAATAGAACGCCCGCTTCTTTACGCCGCTTACCTGGGGTGCCTAAATATCAAAGAAACAGATTAAGACGCTCTATGGTAAGAGAAAAATATAGCTCTTCTGCTGAACCAGAAGAGATTGAATAGCTATCTGAGTCAAGGGAGAGAGGGGGGAGTGTGGGAATCTATTCGAGATTGCCCTTGAGGTTGATACTCTTGTCTACAATTACTTTTAATGAATAGACCTCGAACTACAGTAGTGCTGGCAATGACTGCTGATGGCAAGATTGCCGATCGCTCTCGATCGCCCGCCCGTTTTTCTTCTGCTGCCGATCGGGCACACTTAGAAAAACAGATTTCTCTAGTAGATGGTGTCATTTTTGGCGCTCAAACCCTTCGCGCCTACGGAACTACTTTACCAATTTCTAATCCTCAACTACTTCAACAACGGCAACAGTTATCCCAGCCGCCTCAACCAGTACATATTGTTGCTTCGGCTTCAGCAAATATCGACCCTCAATTGCGATTTTTTAGTCAGCCAGTACCTCGCTGGTTGCTAACTACTGCGCCTGGGGCAAAATCTTGGCAAGAAAGGAGAGGAAAAAGGTTTGAGCGGATTTTAGTGACGGAGGTAGAGGAGAGGGGGGGAATTATTCGCTCAAAGTCGATCGACTGGATTGGGGCTTTTGAACAATTGACAAAATTAGGCTTGAAAAAGCTGGCTATCTTGGGAGGAGGAGAATTAATAGCCTCTCTATTAGCAGTGAATTTAATCGATGAATTGTGGCTGACGGTTTGTCCTCTAATTGTGGGGGGGGCTAGCGCCCCAACTCCAGTAGAAGGAATTGGCTTGTCACCTCAACAGGCAAAAAAGTTAGAACTTTTAACTGTGGAGAGGGTTGGGGAAGAAGTATTTCTTCACTACCGACTACAACGTTAAGGAATATTGCATTACTCTTAATATTAATTAGTATTATTTCAAGTTTCCAATTTCCTTTCACCTCTTCACTGCTGTTATGGTTGAACAAATCAAGCCTCAACTTTCTGTTGCCTGGATCGAGCGAGTGGCTGAAATCCCCAAAAAAGAATGGGATGCTCTTGCCCAGCCGTTAAAAACACCGTTTTTAGAGTGGGAATGGCTCAATAATCTCGAAACTTCTGGAAGTGCTACAGCCCATGAGGGATGGCAACCTTGTCACTTGACAGTGTGGCGAGACAGACAACTGATTGCGGCTGCACCGCTTTACCTTAAAGGTCACAGTTACGGTGAATTTGTCTTCGATCAACAGTGGGCAGAATTATCTTACCGTTTGGGAGTACCCTACTATCCCAAAATGCTGGGGATGACTCCGTTTACACCTGCTGTAGGCTACCGCTTTTTGATTGCCCCCAGCGAAGACGAAGAGCAACTTACTGAAATTATGGTAGCGGCGATCGACCATTTTTGCGATCGACACCGCATTGCTGGCTGTCATTTCCTGTTTGTCGATCCTGACTGGAAAAGCACCATCGAACGCTACGGTTTTAGTCCCTGGCTGCATCACAGCTACATTTGGCAAAACAAAGATTTTGGTAGCTTTGATGACTATTTAAAGATGTTTAATGCCAACCAGCGCCGTAATATTAAGCGGGAACGCAAGAAGGTAGTCAATGCTGGGCTACAAATTAAAATGTTAATCGGTGATGAGATTCCCCATCATTTCTTCCCCTTAATTTATCGTTTCTACAGCAGCACTTGTGACAAGTTTTGGGGAGGCAGTAAATATCTCAGCCGCAAGTTTTTTGAGCAACTTTATCCTAATTACACTCACAGAGTCTTATTAGTGGCTGCTTTTAGTGAAGATAACCAGCGAAAACCAGTGGGACTCTCTTTCTGTTTGCGCAAGGGAGATTTACTTTACGGTCGCTACTGGGGTTGTTTTGAAGAGTATGATTGTCTGCATTTCGAGGCTTGTTACTATCAGCCGATCGAGTGGGCGATCGCCCAAGGTATCCAAGCTTTTGACCCCGGTGCAGGAGGAAGGCATAAAAAACGGCGCGGCTTCCCCGCTACTTCCAATCACAGCATGCATCGCTTTTACGACCAGCGTCTGAGCAAAATTCTCCGTACCTATATCGGTCAAGTTAATCAAATGGAACAGGAAGAAATTGACGCGATTAATAACGACTTACCCTTTAGCAAGCGGGAGATTAATTTCGATATCCAAGTTTAGGGCTAATTCGCAAACAAAAAATCAAGAAGTTAATCATCGATTCAACTCGAACCTCGATCGATTTTCTTTACGAATCAGCTCTCAAGCAACCCAATCATTTTCACTAAATCGAGCCTTACTAAAACCTAGAATAGGGTAAAAAATAAATGGTAAAAATGTGAGTCCTAAGACATAAATGAATCCTTTGTTAAACCTGGATGCAATGCCAATATTTACAAAGAAGTATACTATGTTATTCAATGGAGGAATCACCAACAAGAATAGCCACCAAGATGGTCTACCTGAAATTAGTACAATAGCATACATATTATAGATAGGGATAAACAATGCCCATCCAGGTATTCCTGCTTTTTCATAAAATTTCCAATAGCCAGCTATAATAATAATGCTAATAATAAAACTTGGAAATAAGTAAGGCAACATTTGAAGAGATTTATGATTAACTTCTCCTTGAATAATTATGATTACGACAGAAGAAAAAATCAAAAAAGATGAGAATATTAAACCACATAAAATTAAGGGCTTTAATATGTGTAAAAAAGAAGCATGCATATATTTCTTTGAATTTTTACTTCTTTTTAATTGCCGGCGAACAGCCCTTTTTTGTACCTGATAATTTAAATTATGCCTTGACAATTGAGTATTCTCATTAGTGTGGTTAATAGATTCGCGAGCATGGAATGCTCCTGATTGCTGTGTCGTCTGGGGTGTAATTAAGGTTTCCTCTCTTGTTGCTTGAAGGTCAGCTTGTTTTGCCTCAATGACTGCATTGACTTCAGCCAAGGTTTTTTCTGAATCTAGACAGTACCGACTTAACCAAATGGCAGCTTTACGAAAGTTCTCTGAATTATTTGAGGCAATACTTTGTAACCATTTCTGGGTGTCTTCAGAAAAGCCCTCGATCTCCACTGAGTCAGGTGCTTTAAAGATTTTCTCTAAGGTTGGAAGTACAATCTGCTTTTCCCGATCGCTCAAATCATGGAAAAACAAAATTGTCTGAACGATTTTCTCAGGAGGTGCTGTCAGTTGGGAGGTTAAGAGGAGTTTGTTGCGAACAAAACAGAATTGGGATAGATCGATTGGGGGTAAAGTTTCCGAAGATTCTGCTGGTGTTTCTGGTTTTTGAGATTGAGGGGTTGTCGATCCTACAGATTCCGATCCTGATTCAGTTGAGTTGCAAGTTGATGAAGGTTGGGCAGAAACCTCCTCAGAATCTCTTTTAATTAGATTTAGGTGAGTCGAATCTGAATCTGTCTTAGGTCTAATCGCAGCCTTTGTTGAGATCTTAAGAGAGGTTTCCCAGTCTGGTTCAACTTCACCCATAACTCGGCTATAAAGAGATAGATACTCAATGTTAGGAAGATTGAGTTCGGTAATAGCAGTACAAATTGTTTGGGAAAGGTGAGTATAATCTAGCTGACTCTCAGCGTCTCGATTAATAAACACATAAAAGTTGGGATCTTGCTGTACTATCTGGAAGTACAAGCTGTGATCTTCACAAGCCAGATCCAGAATTTGCCGAATGCTCTCTTCGTTCATCTTCTCCTCCCTATTGATTAAAAAATCCTATAGGATACGAGAATAGATTTCCCAGAAAGCTTGCGTCAATAAACTTATCTATTACCAATTTCGTCTAAGGTTGCTACAGTTCGGTTAGGAAAGGGAACAGACAAGAGATTCTCCAGAAATGCTTATGTAGCAATATTTTTTGAAATTGGTATAGTAGCAATCAACAATTAACAATCAGCTAACTTAAGCACGATCGCCGATAGCAGTTAACTCGCGAGCGCCAAAAACCGCTTCAAAATGACGGTAGTATTTAAACTCTAATAAATTATGACAAGGATCTTCCAAGAAAAAAGTACGATGCTCGGTTAATTTACCGGGAAAGCGCAGCTTAGGCTGCTGATAGAAAGGTAAATTGTTCTGTTTTGCTCGTGCTAGAATTGCTTCCCAGTCGGATTCAACAGGGAAAATCAAGCCAAAATGCCTAGGATATATACTTTTGGGAGGATTGAGAGGTTCTGCAGTCACGTGAGCAACCAGTTGATGCCCGTAGAAGTTTAAAATGATTGCCTGGGGAGTTTCGCGACCAAGTTCAGACCCTAAACCCGAACAATAAAAA
>JBFRWL010000559.1:0-7252 GCA_051439565.1 Prochloraceae cyanobacterium | reverse complement strand
GACATTAAGTCGGCTGCAGTCAGGTCATTTAATTGAAAAACTCGCTGAATCATTTCGGCTTCATCATTTTCAATTACCCCTTCCTGAAACCCGATCCTAGTCAAGAATCTTATTTCTGCTTCATTAGTTGTCGGGATTTTTTTGCTGCGGGTAAAGGGTGCCGTTACTCGTTCCACCAGCCAGACCACAGGAGTAAACAGAAAAGTTAAGAACTGAACAGGCAGTGCCACAATCAGCGATATGTTTTGGGAATAGCGTTCTCCTATTGTTTTGGGGACAATTTCTCCAAAAATAATAATCAGGAAGGTAAGAATTCCAGAAAATAAACCTAACCAAGCATCTCCTAATACTTTAGCTGCAAGAGAGCCAATTACAATACTGCCGACAATATTGAAAATATTGTTAAGGATAACGATCGTAGCGATCGGTCGATTGATTTTTTGACGAATTGCTAAGAGTGCTAAAGCTGCTGGTTTTTTTGATTGTGCTAATTGTCTGACTTTAATTCGGGGAACAGAAAGTAGGGCAGTTTCTGAGAGAGCACACAGGGCTGAACCACTTATCACAATCAGTACAATCACTATGATTTCTAGCATGAAAAAGCAGACTAAGACCAGTTAGTAATTATCATAGCTCCGACTAGGGCTGTGGAGCGATCCACTCAAAGTTAAGGTAATTAGCTAATGGTATCTTTGAAAGGCTAACTTTAATGAAAAGAATAACTATGAGGTGCTGTGATGAAAAAAGTAATTGAGGGACTCTACAAGTTTAAAACTGGCTATTTCAGCAGTCACAAAGAAATGTTTGAGGAACTCTCCCACGGTCAACACCCAAGAATTTTGTTTATTACCTGTGCTGATTCTCGCATCGATCCGAATTTAATTACTCAAGCACAAGTGGGAGAGTTATTTGTAGTTCGCAATGCTGGTAATATTATTCCACCTTTTGGGGCTGCTAATGGGGGAGAAGGCGCAACGATCGAATATGCCATTGAGGCATTGGGTATTGAACAAGTTATCGTCTGCGGTCACTCCCACTGCGGTGCGATGAAAGGTTTATTAAAATTGGATAGCTTATCTGATAAGTTGCCTTTGGTTTACGATTGGCTCAAACACGCTGAAGCAACGCGCCGATTAGTGAAAGAAAACTATAGTGATTTACAAGGAGAAGAACTGCTAGAAGTTACGATCGCAGAAAACATTCTCAATCAATTGGACAATCTGCAAACTTATCCAGTTATTCGTTCTCGACTTCACCAGAGAAAACTATCCCTCAATGGCTGGATTTATCGCATCGAAACGGGAGAAGTTTTAGCCTACGATCCCTTAATACATGATTTTGTCCCGCCTCACAGTTACCTACCTTCTCCCGAACCTATGTATAATCTACATCCAAGTTGTTCTCTTACTGGTAGGTATTATCAATCTGCCACTTCCCAAACTTCAGCCCCTATTAAGGCAGAGGTAAATCCAGCTTCTTCTGTATCTAATTTACCAGTTAATTCTAATTTATCAGTTGAACAAGCAGAGCGGATTTATCGAGGTTCTGCGTGAACTACCGCACGCTGTACCTATAAGGTCAGCGTGGGCTTCCTACCCAGAAACCAGCGAAATAGTGGATTTCTTTCGTCCTCCTCTACTCCGTCTGACAGTTTGACGATAGGCTTCTCTTTAAGTCGGTAGCCTTCTCAAGCAGAACCTTGAGTTCCTAGATGGATTAACTCAATTTTGTAAGCATTGGGATCTTCAACAAAAGCAATCACAGTTGAACCGTGTTTCATGGGTCCAGGTTCCCGAGTTACTTTGCCACCACGAGCTTTAATTTTCTCGCAGGTTTGGTAAATATCATACACACCTAGAGCAATGTGACCGTAGCCATTACCGAGATCGTATTGCTCTACACCCCAGTTATAAGTCAATTCAATCACTGCGTTCTCGGATTCATCTCCATAACCGACAAAAGCTAGGGTGAATTTTCCTCCTGGATAGTCTTTCTGGCGCAGCAACTTCATTCCCAGCACGTCACAGTAGAAGTTGAGCGATTCTTCTAAGTTGCCGACGCGCAGCATAGTGTGTAGCATTCGCATAGGTTAATTTTCAACTCCTTAATGCTTTTTTCCTCTGTTTCTTATTGTGATATAGCTTTAAATTTGTTACCAATATTTCATAGAAATTAAAAGGTGATTTTTCCCTATTAAAACAATACTTTTTCTCCCGTCTAAATTACTATGCGATCGAAGTCACTACCTACTCGTGTCCAACTCAATGAAAAGTTAACAATCTAGCAGCGATAATTAAAGCTATAAGCAATCAGAGGGTGTTGAATTTGTCAAGAGCCACAAAAAACAAAAATTTTAAGTGACTCTACAAAAATTACCTTCTTTAGTTGAAGTAATAAAACTGTAAGACAGCCTGACTACTCTGAGTCAGGCTTCAACTTTTTCTGTCATTATTATTGCCAACTATTTATGAGCTAGCAGAGACATTTTGGTGGTGAGAAGGTGTTAGGTGTTAGGTGTGTCTCCCTTGTCTCCCCCTCTCCCCTACTTTGTTAACTAACTACTAACAGCCTTTTGTTTCTGCTGTTCTTTGGGCTTTAACAACGCCCCATAGAGACGGTTTAAAGCACTAATATAGGCACGAGCAGAAGCAACAATAATATCGGTATTAGCTGCGTGACCCGAGTAGACTTTATCTTGATAACGCAGACGAATAGTTACTTCCCCGATCGCGTCAATACCAGCAGTTACCGATTTAACGGAAAACTCAATCAACTCATTGGGCACCTTTACGACCCGATTAATTGCTTTGTATACTGCATCTACTGGCCCAGTGCCAATAGCAGCATCGGTGAGTTCTTCTCCTTCGGGAGTACGTATGGTCACCGTAGCTGTGGGACGGGCGCGATCGCCGCAGGAAACCTGGACTAACTCTAAGCGGAACATTTCTGGTGCTTGCCGAATTTCGTCATTGACGATCGCTTCTAAATCCCAGTCGGTAATTTCTTTCTTTTTGTCGGCTACTTCTTTAAAGCGGACGAATGCTTTATTTAACTCCGTCTCCGATAACTGGTATCCCAATTCTCCCAGTCGGCTGCGGAAAGCATTGCGACCAGAATGTTTGCCCAAAATAATCTGATTGTCGCTCCAGCCTACCGATTGAGCGTCCATAATTTCATAGGTTAACTTATGCTTGAGTACGCCATCCTGGTGAATGCCCGACTCGTGAGCAAAAGCATTTGCCCCTACAATTGCCTTATTCGGCTGTACTCCCATTCCGGTGAGGTTGGATACCAAGCGAGATGTTTTGTAAATCTGCTTGGTGTCGATCTTAGTGAGGGGTTCTGTGGAGTCTAACGGTCTTCCTAAGAAGGGATTAAAATACTGACGGCGAACGTGGAGTCCCATAACCAACTCTTCTAGAGCGGCATTTCCGGCTCTTTCTCCTATGCCATTGACAGTACATTCTAGCTGCCGTGCCCCATTTTTAATCGCTTCTAGGAAGTTAGCTACTGCCAAGCCTAAATCGTTGTGACCGTGAACGGAAATAATTGCTTGGTCTATGTTGGGTACGTTTTCTTTGATGCCGCGAATTAGCGCCCCAAACTCGCTGGGGGTAGTGTAACCCACTGTATCGGGGATATTAACTGTAGTTGCTCCAGCGGCGATCGCTTTTTCTAAAACTTGGTAAAGGAATTCTCGATCGCTGCGTCCTGCATCTTCGGGAGAAAACTCCACATCCTTGACAAAAGACTTGGCATAGGCAACCATTTCCGGCACTATTTCTAATACTTCCTGCCGCGTTTTCCTGAGCTTATACTCCATGTGGATGTCAGAAGTGGCAATAAAAGTATGGATGCGAGGCGAATAGGCAGGTTTTAAAGCCTCGGCTGCTGCTTTGATATCCTGTTTCGTTGCCCTTGCTAAACCACAGATAATCGGACCTTCTTCTACACCCACAGCTTGAGCTACTTTTTGCACTGCTTGGAAATCTCCCGGACTGGCAAAAGGAAACCCCGCTTCAATTACATCTACTCCCAGTCGCGCCAGCGCTCGGGCAATAGTTAGTTTTTCGTCTACATTTAGAGTTGCTCCTGGGGACTGTTCTCCATCCCGAAGTGTAGTGTCAAAAATGATAATGCGATCTGTTGAATTTTCCATAGCTTTACTGGCGCTTTTATGGAGTAGTTCTTACTATGAGATTATACAATAAGCTACTTTAAGGTTTCTAAACTATTAAAAATCGCTTTTTTCAATAGATTTACGAATATCATTTAAGTCAATATAGCGATCGGTTACATTTCTTAATTCCCTAGCAATCATTCCTTCTGTTGATACTACTGTAATATGTGTGTTTTTTGAGCGTAAAAGTTCGATTGCTCTTTCAAAATCTCCATCGCCACTAAAAAGAATTACTCGATCGTACTGCTCGACAGTATTAAACATATCAACAACTATTTCAATATCTAAATTAGCTTTTTGTGAATAGCGACCGGAATTATCGTCATAATACTCTTTTAAGATTTTAGTGCGTACTGTGTAACCAAGACTGATTAAAGCATCTCTAAATCCTCGCTGATCTTGAGAATCTTTTAGTCCTGTATACCAAAAAGCATTAACTAGAGTAATGGTAGGATCGTTAGTAAAATATTCCAAAACCCGCTTAGGATCGAAAAACCAACCATTTTTCTGTTGCGCATAGAACATATTATTTCCATCTACAAAAATAGACAAACGATCCCTTACACAATTAGGGCAATTCTTAGAAAAATTCATAGAAACTAATACCAAAGTATTTGTATAAATTAATGCAATCTTTTAATTTAATCTACTATTATAGCAATTTTTAATTAATAATATTCACTAGTAAGTAGGAGGCTCATAAAAGAGTTTCGAGATAAATAAAGATTGCCTTTATATTTAGCCTTAATCATCAAATAGCGTTTAAAGCTTTAGAGATTAGTCTAGATATAGACTAGTCTATATAGGAACACCAATCACTCCAACCACCTGGATAAAGCTTAGCATTGTTGATACCTATCAGTTCTAGAGAGAAAAGATTAACACAGGCAGTCACCCCAGAACCACAATAGAGAATAATTTCCCTAGCTTGTTGATAGTCAGCCCAGAGTTGTTGTTGAGCTTGTGGAGGGCGCAAGTAGCCGTCTTGATCGGAAACCTCTTTCCAGGGAGAGTTAACTGCGCCATGAATGTGACCAGCAATAGGGTCAATTGGTTCTGTTTCTCCCCAATAGCGATCACTATCTCGCGAGTCTACTAGTACAACCTCGGGCAAATCTTTACGGGATTTTACTTTTTCTATATCTACTATCCAGTCTACTCGAGGTTGGGGTACAAATTCACCTTGTTTGGCAACAGGGAGGTTATCTTCTACCAAATATCCGGCTGATTTCCAGCTACTCCAACCACCATCGAGTAAAGCTACTCTCTCGTGACCTAAATAACGCAGCAGCCACCACAGACGCGCCGCGAAAGCAAAACGGGAGTCGTCGTAGGCAACCACTAGAGTTCCGTCTTTAAGTATGCCCATAGCTGCCAATTTTTCTGCCAGTAATTCTGGTTGGGGTAAAGGATGGCGACCCCCATGTTCTTTCACTGGACTAGATAGATCTTGATCTAAATTCAGATAATAGGCACCTGGAATATGACTGTTAAGATACTGCTGATATCCCCATGTTGGGTCTTTCAGTTGAAAGCGGCAATCTAAAATTACAACTTGAGGGTTATTTAGCTGTTGGTAAAGCCATTGTTGTGAAACTACATTTTTAATCTCATTCATCAGTTAAATTTTGTTTTACCGGAGCAAAATTTTTTACTATTAATAGACAATTACGATTATCGTCAGTGCGAAAATAACTTAAGCGATCGGCAATCTTTTGTAAAATAGGTATTCCTCGTCCTCCTACAGACAAATTATTTTTTCTTTCAGATATAGTCTTAATATATACTTCCAAATCAAAAGGGGGACCGTAATCCCAAATACGTATCTCCATGCTTCCCTCACAACAGATAAGACCAATCTTAATTGGTACATCAGTGGAGAGATTTTTGTGAGCATGGCGAACCGCATTTGTAAAACCTTCTGCCAGTGCTAACTGACACTGCAACCAATCTTTTTTCGGAATCAAGTCTTGCTCAATTTGGTTAAAGCGATCTAGAACCTGGTCTAAGGCTTTCAGGTCGCTTTTAACTGTAAAATAAGTTATTGCGATTCCTTTCAACTGCTCAAAGCTTCCCGCCATTAAAGAAAGTGGACTACTGGTGCTAGGGCAACCATTCTCCTGATTATCGCTCAAACAAGACGATTAATTTTAACTGAAGTAACATTTTATTAGTCTGACTATAAATTTACATCTATTAAATTATCTTACTCTTTGGCTCGTGTCAGACTCAACCCCATTGAAAGGGTGAGTAGTTGCTGAAAAATATGACTCAAATCTTAGTTATTGATGACGACCCAGCAATTCAGATCTTGTTACAGAGAACTCTCGCTAGCCAAGGTTACGAGGTTGTCTTAGCTAGCGACGGTGAGGAAGGTCTCAACAAAGCACGACAGTTACGTCCAGCAATGGTAATTTGCGATTGGCTCATGCCACGCATGAATGGTCTGGAGGTGTGTCGTCAAGTGAAAGCCTCCCCAGAACTATCGACCACTTTCTTTATCTTGCTTACTTCCTTAGGCTCAGTTGAAGATAAGGTTAAAGGATTAGATGCTGGCTCAGATGATTTTCTGTGCAAGCCAATTGAGATGTATGAGCTGAAAGCTCGGGTGCGAGCGGGTTTGAGACTGCATCAACTCAATCGCGACTTACAACAGCAAAAACAATTGCTAGAAGCCGAATTAGCCGAGGCTGCCGAGTACGTTCGTTCTATTTTACCCGAACCCCTCACAGAGCCTCCAACAACTATTGATGTTTGCTTTATTCCCTCCCGCCGTCTTGGGGGAGATGGCTTCGATTACTATTGGCTTGACTCCGAACATCTAGTAGTATACCTGCTAGATGTTTCCGGGCATGGTTTACGTGCTGCTTTACCTTCGCTGTCGGTAATTAATCTGCTTCGCTCTAGGGGATTAACTAAAGTGAATTATTATCGACCCAGCGAAGTTTTACAAGGGTTAAATCACACCTTTCAGATGACCGAGCGCAATGACAAATATTTTACTATTTGGTATGGAGTTTATAACTCCAAAACCCGTCAGCTAGTCTATTCAAGTGCCGGACATCCTCCAGC
>JBFRWL010000558.1:0-20091 GCA_051439565.1 Prochloraceae cyanobacterium | reverse complement strand
TTTTTGGCATTAGTAATTCAATAACCAGCAAAGCAAAAATAAAAACGAGGATAGGCTTAATTAGCCAAGGGAAAATAAGTTTTTTGACTTCGTTGAAAAACCAAATGACCCAAAAGTTAATGAACTTGCTACCCCAAGTGACTAAAAAGTTAATGAACTTGCCACCCCAAGTAACTAAAAATTTAATGGACTTGCCACTCCAAGTGACTAAAAAGTTAAAATATTTACGTATTGCCTTAGTGTTTTCATTATCAGAATTAGTTTCGTTCGACATTAGAATGATGCTCCATCGCCAGTTTAATCCCAACATCCCAGATGTAATACCAATTCTCAAAAGTAACTGGAGACTTAGTTGATATTTTTCTGTGGTCAATCAATATTAATCAGGGCTGTTTTGACCTCTAAGACATTGTTTTTAAGTATTGAGTGAAATGACTTTAACATCAGTTAACTCAATTTGTTGAACTAAGTAATACTTGCCAACTACAAAAGCGGCAAGAGTTGCTATTTTATTACTCAGAGTCATCTGTTAATTTTTCGGCAAGATTATTTCTTTTGTAACAATTATTAAAGTTTTAACTCTCGTTCTAAGCTAGCGATCGCTACTATTTAGTTCTGTTACTAAAATTTAATAAAATTTAAGCAACGCCAAGGACGTATAATTTCTCAAGAATTCGGGCAACACTGCGATCGGGAGAAGCTTCTCAATAAACCAGTCTGCTAACGTGAATAATCACTACGGGCATCAGATAACCTGCCCAGAACATGAGGCACCAATAACAACTCATAACAGTTTCCCTGCCCTTGGTCTATGTACATCTAAATTTATGGAAAGTAACTTGAGAATTATAGATCTTGTCATTCGACTCTTCGTTCTCGGCTTGTTGTCCGCTTGGTGCTTTATCCTACTGCGCCCATTCATAGTAGTCATCCTCTGGGCAGTAATCCTAGCTATTGCCTTATTTCCCTTATTTCTTTGGCTGAAAGCTCGTATGGGGGGGCGTGCTAAATTAGCGGGGACAATCCTCATCCTAGTAGGTGTCGCCATCATTATCGGTCCAGTGAGCTTGATCGCCCAAGTTTTCGTTAGCAACGCTCAGACTTTTGCCGATAGTCTTGCCGCTGGCACACTAGTGATACCACCTCCCCCCGAAGGAATCTCCACATGGCCCCTCATCGGCGAACGTTTGCATGATTTTTGGCAACAAGCATCAGTCAACTTTGGGGCTGTTTTAACTAAATTCAAGCCACAGTTGGAAGAATTAACGAAAAACTTGCTTTTACTGGCTGCGGATATGGGTCTAACCCTTCTTCAATTCCTCTTTTCAATTATTATCGCCGGGGTACTGATGCTAAACGAGGATGGACTAAAACGCGGGCTGATTAAGTTGTTTTTAAGGCTGACACCGAAACAGGGTCAAGCTTTTGTAGAACTCGCCACTTCTACTGTCCGCAGCGTTACCCGGGGGATTATTGGAGTTTCCTTCTTACAAAGTCTGCTCATTGGTATTGGTCTAACGGTTGCAGGTATTCCTGCAGCGGGCTTATTGGCACTTCTGTGCTTGCTCTTGACAATTATCCAGATCGGACCCGGTCTTGTGGTTTTACCGACGCTAATTTTTGCCTGGTCAACAATGAATACACTGGGGGCGTTACTTTTCACTATCTGGATGATCTTTGCCACGCTCATCGATAACGTGCTGAAGCCGATTTTAATGGCGCGGGGGCTTCCTGTGCCAATGTTAGTTATTTTAATTGGCGTACTCGGTGGGACTCTTGCTCATGGTATCCTTGGTCTATTTGTCGGACCAGTGATCCTGAGTCTTGGCTATGAGCTAGTGAGGGCGTGGGTTAATGAAGATTCTGCTACAGCTTCGATTCCAGCTGATGGAGAGGGCTAATAAGTAGGTGTCAAATTAATTAGAAAATGGTTGAGAGAGGGGTCAAAGGTAAAAACAAACAGCTAAAAGCTAGGGTGTTGATCGGATGAAAGGCGATCTCGAAGAGATCCGCTACGCGGCACAGCAACTAAAAATTAGGATTATGCTAAATTAGTTGCAGTTTTTAATGCAGAAGAAGGGCAAGGTTGGAGTACGAAAGCTAATTATCTAATGGTAAAAAACGGATTATTTGTAGGATTAGCCACATTAGACCTGATCTATTTAACTACTAGTATTCCCGAGAAAAATCAAAAAATTGTTGCTCGCGATCGAATTATTGCTGCTGGAGGACCAGTGACAAATGCTGCGATAACATTTAGATCTCTAGAAAATCGAGTAACTTTACTAACAATTGTTGGCAATCATCCAATTAGTAATCTGATTAGAGCCGATCTAAAAAATTATTCGGTGAGCATTGTAGACTTAGATTGCCAGAGAGAAGAATCCCCGCCCGTAGCTTCTATTATTGTTACTGAATCCACTGGAGAACGCGCCGTAATTGGCGTCAATACCGCTAAGTCTCAGGCTAGTATCAAGCAATTGCCCTCTAATATTCTACAGGGAATTGATATTGTGCTGATTGACGGGCATCAAATGGCAGTAAGTTGCGCGATCGCCCGACAAGCTAAAGCTAATAATATTCCTGTAGTTATTGACGGTGGCAGTTGGAAACCTGGTTTTGAAACTGTTTTACCTTTTGTTGATTATGCTATCTGTTCGGCAGATTTTTATCCTCCTAATTGTCATAATCGAGAAGACGTTTTGACCTATCTTCAAGAGATGGAAATTCCTTATATTGCTATCACCAATGGAGAAATGCCAATTGAATGTATAAGTGAAAATAAAAGAGATCAGCTAGAAGTTCCTCAAATTGAAACTACCGTCGATACTTTAGGGGCTGGCGATATCTTTCACGGTGCTTTTTGTCACTATATCTTGCAAGAAAACTTTAAAAATGCCTTGACAGCAGCAGCAAAAATAGCCTCTTACTCCTGTCAATTTTTTGGCACTCGTCAATGGATGCAATCAAAATGATGAGAGGGGGACAGGGATAGGTTAGAGGTCAAGGGTAACACCTAACACCTATCCCTAATATCCGTGATGAGGTCAAAGAGAATATTAGTTAGGGCTTGCTGAAAAAGTAGCGATCGCGTCAAGCTTTTAATACCAATTATCTTGTGTTTTCTTTTTACGAGCTTGAATTGGTCACCAGGGACAAATAATTTGGTAATCGACACCAATATTATTAAGCGATCGCAAACCACTACAGTTTAAATTTAAAGGCGGCACCCAGATTCGAACTGGGGATAAAGGCTTTGCAGGCCCCTGCCTTACCACTTGGCTATGCCGCCTAGTCATAGTACCTGGTGTTTATTATATAGCAATCCTAAATCATTTGTGAACAGCTTTAAAAATAAGGAACAGCAAGGAATGGAGAACGGTGTGATTTCTGTTCCCTGTCTTCACCAGTCAATTTACGAATCAAATAGGACTGCTATGGCAAATAAGGAAAAAATCACCTAAAAAGGTAGTCTTACAAGACGAAAATAAAGCACTTTTACAGGAAACAAAGGAAGATATAAGCTTATATTGTTTTGAAAAGGTCTTATATCTAAATGAATAGAAGATCTAATATCTAGTGCCTGTCTTGAATTTGCCTGTTATGTTAGAGGAGGTATCAGAAAAACAGAGAATGGAGGAAGTTAATTAATTTTTTCCCACTCTTTAATGTCTGCCTATCTTACACTAAATCTTGTTGTTGGTTAATTTTACAATTCTGAATATGCTTGATGGTTTGTCCTAATGGTAAAGTATTCGCGCAAGATATCTTTTCGAGAGCGTTTTAACATTTCCCGTTTAGCAATTAAATATTCCTGGCTAACCATATGTTTTTGGCTAGCCGTTACTGTAACTGGACTATTTGCTTTTAGTTCTCTCAAATATGCTCTTTTTCCTGATGTCAGTTTTCCAGTGGTGGTAGTGAATGCCACCGCACCTTTGGAGACTACACTAGCAACCGAAGCACAGTTAACTAAACCCATAGAAACACCTCTTCAAGAGATTGAGGGAATAGATGGACTTTATTCGTCTACCTATTCAGGACAAACCGTTGTCAATGTTTTGTTTCAAGCTGGAACAAGTCTGGAGTCGTCAACAGAGAAAGTGAAAACCGTACTGGGGAAACTCTCTCTTCCTTCAGAAAGTAGTTTTGAGGTAATACCTTTCAACTTAAACGAGTCAACTGCTATCAGCTACGCGATCGCCAGCGATCACCACAGCCTCAAAGAATTAATTAAAATTGCCAAAGAACAAATTATCCCCTCGATCGAACAATTACCAGGAGTTCTCCGGGTCAACCTTTTAGGGGATGCTTCGCCTCCACCGCAGGAAAATAATCTTCTCTCTGGCGCTAACCTGCCAACACTGGTGCGCTTTAACGCCGAAAATGCTCTAGCTTTTGAGGTAATTAAACGCAGCGATGCTAATACCCTGGAAGTTGTCAGTAAAGTTGAAAAAACAGCACAAAAGTTACAAGCTAAGTTACCCGAAGTACGATTGACCTTAGCAGAGACCCAAGCTGATTTTATCAACGAAGCTACCCAAGGCACGATCGACGACCTAATTCTGGCCATTGTTCTGGCAGTTTTAATAATTTTTCCCTTTTTGCGCAATTTTCAGGCAACCATAATTACTGCCATAGCCATTCCCATTTCTCTGCTGGGAACCTGCATTGTCATGGCGATATTTGGATTTAACCTAGAAACCATTACTTTGCTAGCTTTGGCGCTAACTATCGGGATCGTAGTAGACGACGCGATCGTCGATGTAGAAAACATTACACGGCACATCGAAAACGGCAAAAAGCCCCGACACGCAGCTATTCTAGGCACCAAAGAAATTGGATTGTCAGTTATCGCCTCGACCTTAACAATTGTGGCAGTATTTTTGCCCGTAGCTTTCATGGGAGGCACGATCGGCAAATTTTTTAAACCCTTTGGTTTGACTGTTTCAGCGGCTGTCCTCATTTCCTTACTGGTTGCACGCACCTTATCACCAGTTTTAGCGATCTATTGGCTCAAACCAAAGCAGAAAAAAGCTCTTAAAAAAGATAAACTACCAATACCTAACTTCAGTTTCAATTTCGCTCAACTTTACTGCCAATTGCTCGACTGGTCGCTACAGCATCGCAAGATTGTCGTAGGATTAGCCATAGTTAGCTTTGTTGCGGGAATTGCTCTAATTCCTTTTATCCCTACAGGATTTATTCCTCAACTAGATCGAGGGGAATTTAATATTGTCTATACAACTCCTTTGCCTAAGTTACCAAGTAGAGCGAAATTAAGCCCCAAGAAGGAAACAACCACACAATCCTCAAAGCCAAGTTCTTTAGATTGGCTGAATAATCTAGCAAAATCTCCAACGAGGATTTTACTGCGTAAAACTCGTAGGGTAGGGGAAAAACTGGAAAAGGTTGTCCTGGAATCCCCAGAGGTGCAATCAGTATACACCATTGCCGGAGTGCGAGGCGTACCTAACAAAGGCAAGATGTACGTAAAACTTAAAGGCGATCGCCAATTACATACCGCCCAAATAGCAGATCGCATCCGTGCCTCTTTACCTCAGCTTTCTGGAGTCACTGTCAGCGTTGAAAGTATTAAGTTCGTAGATACTGGAGATGAAAAACCCCTTAAACTTTCTCTACAGAGCAACGATTTGCAAGTTTTGCATCAAACTGCCCAAAAAGTTAAAAATCGCATCGAGAAACTGCCTGGATTTGTAGACGTTAGCGCCAGTGGGGGAGATCGATCGGATGATATTGCTGTAATTGAGCGTAAAAACAGTGAGCGAACAGCTTATGTTGGTGCTAACCTTACTCAGGGTAAAGCTTTGGGTGATGCGACTGAGCAAGTTGTTAGATTGACTCAATCGATTTTACCTGCAGGCGTGAAGTTAGATTTAGAAGGCGATTCGGCTCGTATTGGCGAAATTCTTGGAGATTTTGCACTTACTCTAGGTTTATCAATTACGTGCATTTTGCTATTGCTGCTTTTCCTCTTTGGTAGACCGCTCGAACCCCTCGCGATCGGCTTATCTGTACCTTTATCAATTGTGGGGGCGATGCTGGCACTTTTGTTTACTCAGAGTGACTTCGGCATGATTTCGCTGATCGGTCTAATTTTTTTGTTGGGTCTGGTGGAAAAAAATGCTATTTTGCTGATAGATTACACCAACCTGCTGCGTAAATCTGGTTTAAGTCGCACAGAAGCGATTTTAGCAACTGGATCTGCCCGTTTGCGTCCGATCTTAATGACCACTGCTTCAACTATCTTGGGAATGCTGCCAATTGCTTTAGGATTGGGCGCAGGATCGGAATTGCGACAGCCAATGGCAGTAGCGATTATTGGCGGATTGTTGACTTCTTCTATATTGAGTTTGATTGTTGTTCCAGTTATTTATACTCTTTTAGAAGATTGGTGGTCTACTCTGTTCGATCGCAATAAAACTTTAACATCCTCCCGCCGCTAAACTTCCCTGACGCTCAACTATATCGATTGATTTAGAACCTATATGTGGGCGGAACTTTTGAGTTTATTAATCAGTCTATGAAGTTTAATAACTAGATATATGATTTTTGTAACTAAATGTCTAAATTTATTTCAGAAGCTATCTGCGTTAAAAGGGAAAGGTTATGTCGGCAGTAGGTTACATTTTTTATTGGATGACGCTCTTTGTAGTTGGCATACTGATGCTGATGTTATTCCAATTCTATTTATGGGAGCGCCAGCAACAAAAAAGGTATTTGTGGGAGGTCAAGGTAGTTGTGCCCAAGAAAGGATTGTTTAAGAGGGCATCTACCCTGGTTGCAGTAATTTCAGCCTTCAACGAGCAACACGCCAGAAGTGAGTTTTTCCAAGAGTTTGGGCAACAACATAACATAACGAATGCACAAATGATGCAAGCTAAAATTACAAAGATTTAGCAGATAACCTATTAATCTGTATCAGTTGTAAAATATAAAAACTTACTCATACTTCTGAAACAAGTATTGCTATTAGTTTTTTAGTCATGAATCTTTCTCAGCTTTTGAGAGAGATTTTTTGTCTTGTTTATACTTATTTGATTATTTGAAAAACTAGTATTTTTCTCAATTGCCAATTAGCAAAAATTATATTTTTTTAGCTTTTTCTAATCTTCATCACTCGTTACTCGTGACTAGCAATCTCCTTTTCCACAGAGCAGAATAATTGCTGCTAAGATACCCGACTTTTTTAGTCGGGTATGTTTGACCGAGATTTTGACCCGTGATACTATCAGGCAAATGTTGACGGAATTAAGGGAAATAGATCGATGACCCAGGCGACTGAAACCCAAACAAAATCTATAGCTCCTACTTTTACTAAGCTAGTTTCCAAAGAAGGCGGCGCCGAATACCCCCTCAAGGCCATTCATATTTGCGAAGAAACCTTTGCGCCTCTTGAAGTTGCCTATGACTACGATGCAATCCGCGCCCAAGTCAGCCGCGAAAGTATAGCAGCCGGACCAAACTCAATTTGGCGCTACCGTGCTTTCTTACCAGTTACCAGCGAAAATCCTATTGATGTCGGTACTGGTATGACCCCCTTAGTCAAATCTCATCGCTTGGCCCGTCGCCTGGGTTTAAAAAATCTCTACCTTAAAAACGATGCCGTCAATATGCCCACCCTCAGCTTTAAAGACAGGGTGGTGTCAGTAGCCCTTACCCGCGCCCGCGAACTAGGTTTTTCTACCGTTTCCTGTGCCAGTACCGGAAATCTAGCTAATTCTACAGCAGCGATCGCTGCTCATGCAGGTTTAGACTGCTGCGTGTTCATCCCGTCTGACTTAGAAGCGGGGAAAATTCTGGGGACGCTAATCTATAACCCTACCGTCATGGCAGTTAAAGGCAACTATGACCAAGTTAACCGCCTCTGCTGCGAAGTAGGTAACACCTACGGCTGGGGATTCGTTAACATCAACCTCCGTCCCTACTACTCAGAAGGTTCTAAAACCCTCGGTTTTGAAGTTGCCGAACAATTAGGCTGGAAACTCCCAGACCACGTGGTTGCTCCCCTAGCATCCGGTTCTCTTTATACCAAAATTTATAAAGGTTTCCGAGAATTCGTTAAAGTCGGCTTAGTAGAAGATAAAGAGGTTCGCTTCAGTGGTGCTCAAGCAGAAGGATGCTCGCCGATCGCCCAAGCTTTCAAAGAGGGAAGGGATTTTGTCGCCCCTGTTAAGCCAAATACAATTGCCAAGTCTATTGCTATTGGCAATCCTGCTGACGGCATTTATGCTCTAGAAATTGCTCGGAAAACTAACGGCAACATCGAATCAGTTACCGATGCCGAAATTATTGAAGGCATCAAACTTTTAGCTGAAACTGAGGGTATTTTTACTGAAACTGCTGGCGGTACTACCATCGCAGTCCTCAAAAAATTAGTAGAAGCTAAAAAAATCGACCCTGATGAAACTACTGTTGCTTATATTACTGGTAACGGACTCAAAACCCAAGAAGCAGTCCAAGGTTACATCGGCGAACCTTTAGTTATAGAACCCAAACTAGACAGTTTCGAGCGAGCATTAGAACGCTCTCGCACTCTCGAACGTCTGGAATGGCAGCAAGTTCTAGTTTAAGTTTAGTTGTCTGTTGTTGTTTGTTCTTTATTTTGTAGTAAATATGACTGTCAAAGTTCTCATTCCAACCCCTTTGCAAAAATTCACCAATAATCAAGCTACCCTTGAGTGTTCTGGTAGTGACGTAAACGAATTAATCGAGGCTCTCGAACTGAGTTGTCCGGGTATTAAAGCACGCTTATGTGACGACAATGGCAAACCCCGTCGCTTTTTAAACTTTTACGTTAACAGCGAAGATATCCGCTTTCTTGATGGAACCGAAACTTCTCTCAAAGAGGGTGATGAAGTAAGCATCGTACCAGCTGTTGCTGGAGGCTAAAAATACTGAGGATTAGGGATTGGAAAATTTCCAGTCCCCAGTCCCCAATCTCTTCTAGTTAAATTATTTGTCGATATCCTAGGAAAGCAAACGCCTCTGAAAGCTCTGTGCTTGTTCGCGATCAGAAATTTCTTTAGCTAGTAGTTTGACTAATTGAGTTCGTCCAATTGTAGGATTTTCCGAAACAGTACGCTCGCAGATAACAATGGCAATTGGTCCAATTAACTCGGCTAGTTCTTGTTGACAACGAGAGATGAAACTTGAATCTAATGGTAATTGGCGTATGCGTGTAGAGGTTGCCAACTCTTGGTTATCACTTTTATTTATCTTATTTATTGTTGCCGTTTGAGATTCTTCCTTCCAAACTGACAGATAAGAGGAATTTTCTACTAGCAGACACAGATGCTTTTGTCCGGCATAGCTTCGACAAAACCCAATCGCTGCTTCCCTTACATTTTTAGCGAAATCTGGACCTCTAGTCAAAAGTTTATTTTGAAAGATAATTTCAGAGGAATTATCGCCAGGAACGCTTTGAAGTTGTAGTTTTTCCCTGGTAGTGAATAAAAACATAGCCTACCCTATACTAAACAGTGATCTTAACAAAATACCGAGAGATCGCATCTAAGCTAACAAGTACAACTGCTTCTAGAAACTGTCAGAATTACTGAAAATTTCTTTATATCCTCTTGCTTGCCTGCTAGTAATCACTTACTAGTTTACCAAAAACTTACGAGCAACTTACGTTATATTACATATTAAACGCTTCCTGTTACGTAAAATTTGCCAAAATTTAACTAAACTAAATAAATTTAAAGTTAACCAAACAGTAAAGACGAATTTCCTAGAATTTTGGTTCCCGTTAATGCCCTGATTAATTAAGCTATCTTTATTTCTTTACAATTGAGATTATGTTTTTCAGTGTTTGTATCTCAAGTAACTGTCAGGAGGCACGGGTGCAAGGGAAGTGTGGTTAGTGTAGTGTGGAGAGAGTAATTTTATCTTCCTTGTCTTCGTTATTCTATCGCACGCAACCCATCATTTCAAAATTGACATACCACTAGGCGGAGCCAAGAGTTTTATGAAATAATAGAAAAGGCAAATTTAACCTCTATGTATGGTAAAAGTACCCTGTCGCGATCGCTGTCTAAACTTTGAGATGAAAGCAGACAACGATAACTACAAAACTTAGAAAGCAAATCTTTATAAAATAAGAGTTCTAGCTGTAAAAATATTGAGTGCAAACATGGCAGAACAAACTCAACCTGAAAAAACCGCTGAAAATCAAGCTCCAGCCGTCAAGAAAGCCAGAAAACCTAAACCACCGGCAATTGAAGATAAACCCTTCACTGAGTTTATGGAGCAACATTTTACTCCCGCTTTGAAGAAAGCACTTGCTGAAGAGGGTATAGAAGATATAGAGTTAACTTTTGTTAAGGAAAAACTGCCTCTAGCCAGTAGCAGCCAAGAGGAAGCGTGCTGGCAGGTTAAAGGTAACTGGAATCAAGGACAGCGCCAATTTAATCTCTATTTTCTCGATGAGAAGATCAATGGCAAAAAAGCCTTTTCCTACTCGACCAATGGCGTTAAACCCAGCACCATAGAGTCTTTCATGATCGACGAGCGCAGAGTAACTCTTGACTTAATGGTTTTGTATACTGTGCAGCGCTTGAACGGTCAAAAGTGGCTGACGAGGAACTAATATCCTCTCCGGCTGACAAGACAAATGTTGACGGAGAAATGTCAACTTTTGCTTCTAGTAGTTGTATGATAATCGTAGCTAGCCACCTGATGGGTGAGAGTGAAAGTCAGCGAAAGCGTGACCGCCACAGGCCATAAAGGGCTTTGCACCTTGACAACTCGGAATATGCGGTTCGACGCAGGAAATAGAGTCAGCGCTTGACTCTCGGTGTGTCGGTAAAATTCCGACCGTACTAAGTACAGATATTTCTCCAAATGCACGTTGTTTCTACCCAGGGACGCTGGGGTTAAGAAATTGCCTGTCAAATTTTTGTACTACCGCAAATTTTTATTTAACTGGCACCTATGCGCGTGTTTATTTTATTATTTAATGCTCGGACGGAAAACGAAGGCATTCATACCATACAAATTGGCGATCGCAACAAAATATTAATGTTTAAGTCAGAAGACGATGCCACTCGTTATGCCATGATGCTGGAAGCTCAAGATTTCCCTAACCCAACCGTGGAAGAGATCGACTCCGAAGAAATAGAACAATTTTGCCGCCAACAAGATTATGATTGGGAACTGATCGAAGAGGAAATGCTGGCAATACCCCCAGAAAAAAATGTAGAAGAAACCGACTGGAATCCAGAAAAACAAGACTCACAAACAGAGTCACAGACATCTAACGACGAGTTAGAAAATATTCGTCGTCGGTTGGAAGGACTATTGTAACTACTGCCGCATTTTACTCTCTTACCCAAAAAGATGAAAAACCTAGAGCAGAGAGGTCATTTGCTGACAGAGCAGGTTAACCCTAGCAGTGACAATCTCGATCTGCTAACCTCTCTGGAATTGGTAGACTTATTCAATCGAGAAGATGCCCAAACTCTCAAAGCGATCGGCGAGGCCCGTATAGCTTTAGCTCGAGCGATCGACCTAACTAGTAAGGCACTTAAGCAAGGTGGAAGGCTATTCTATGTCGGTGCAGGTACCAGCGGACGTTTAGGAGTTTTAGACGCAGCTGAATGTCCCCCCACTTTTTTTACTCCTCCAGAAATGGTACAGGGAATTATTGCTGGGGGAACGGAAGCACTTTTGAAGAGTTCGGAAAACTTAGAAGATAGAAGCGAAGATGGAGCAGCCGCGATCGCCTCTCGTCAAATAACCGAGTTAGATGTAATCGTCGGGATCAGTGCTGGAGGAACAACTCCCTTTGTCCGAGGAGCAATGCAAGCAGCGCGTTCGAGGGGAGCCGCTACTATTTCCATGAGCTGCGTTCCTACCGAGCAAGTCAAAATCGAAGCTGACGTAGATATACGCCTGTTAACCGGACCAGAAGTACTAGCAGGTTCCACAAGGCTCAAAGCCGGAACGGCTACCAAAATGGCCTTAAATATCCTTTCTACTGGGGTTATGGTACGTTTAGGTAAAGTCTACGGCAATCGCATGGTAGATGTTGCTGTCACTAACCGCAAGCTCCGTGATCGCGCCTTGCGCATTCTCCAAGACCTTACCGACTTGAATAGAGAACAAGCCGATCGGTTACTAGAGCGCAGCGGACGACGGGTAAAACTAGCCTTGCTGATGCACTGGAAGGAATTAGATGCCAAAGCAGCCAGCAGCCTTCTGGAAAAATATCAAGGAAATCTCCGTACTGCTCTGAAAAACTGATCTACCCTAGATTAAAGATAAATCAAGTAACTGCTCTAAAACCTTCATTCCTCTCTCCCTTGTCTCCCCCTCTACCTGTATAGTCAATACTAGCTTTCTTCAAAGCTTAGCAGCTCATCGGGGTAGAATCACTGTATCGCTAAGTTATCGCCGCACTTTCATCTCAGTCTTGAATCAAAGGTTTCAAGCAGAGTATTTCTGAGCGGATTGCTAAAAAATCAACTAAATAGAAATGTTTAATGGATCAGAAAATACAGCAATATTGTTAATTCTTCTAGTCGCTCTAGGTATTTTGGCTTGGAGCTACAACCGAGCAAAGATCTACGGTAAACTAGGGATTTATGCCTGGTTGCAATCCGTCTTCCTGATAGCTCCCTGGCTAATTTTCTTTGGCTGCTATGCTGTGGGAATTTATCTTAATATAGTCTTAATTCTCTTTTTGCTAGTTGCTTCAACAATAGGTTACATGCTTATCGGCAATCGCCTCCGAGCCGAAGGTCAAGATGCTATTGTGCGTCAGCGTACTGCCCAAAGAGTCAAGACAGAACAAGAGTCAAAGAATATAGAAGAAGCTAACTCAGATAAAGAAACCGTCCAACAACCCCAACAACAAACTGCGACGCTTTCACCAGAAGTAATTCCTATTCAAGAGGAAGACCTCAAAATCATCAAAGGAATTTTTGGTATCGATACTTTTTTTGCTACCGAAACCATTTCCTATCAAGAAGGAGCAATCTTTAAAGGCAATTTGCGGGGAGAACCAGAACAAACCCACTCCCGACTCTCCCAGAAGTTAAAAGACGCATTAGGCGAGAAATACCGACTGTTTTTAGTCGAAAATCCAGAAGGAAAACCAGTTGTCGTGGTTCTCCCTTCCAGCAACGATCCTCAACCTTCTACCTTAGTTCAGAAAAATTTAGCTCTAGTCCTATTAGTGGCAACTATTGCTACTAGCTTAGAAACAGCAAGCTTGTTATTAGGTTTCGATCTATTTAACAATCTGGGTCGATATCAAGAAGTAATGCCCCTGAGTTTGGGGCTTTGGGCGGTGCTAGCTGTCCACGAAATCGGTCACTTTTGGCAAGCTAAGCGTTATAATCTGCGCCTGAGCTTTCCTTATTTCATCCCTAGTTGGCAGATTGGCAGCTTTGGCGCAATTACTCGCTTTGAATCCCTGCTTCCTCATCGAACAGCTCTATTTGACGTAGCTTTAGCGGGTCCCGCTTGTGGCGGCATTGTTTCTTTACTGATGCTAATTGCCGGATTGCTTCTTTCTCACCCAGGAAGCACCTTCCAAATACCAACCCAATTTTTCCAAAGCTCAATTTTGGTAGGAACTCTAGCCCGAGTTGTCTTGGGTTCTCAGATGAGCGAGACTCTAGTTGACATTCACCCTCTAACGGTGATTGGTTGGTTAGGTTTAGTCATTACAGCCTTGAATTTGCTTCCAGCTGGACAGTTAGATGGAGGTAGGCTGGTACAGGCAATTTACGGACGCAAAACTGCTAGGCGCACCACAATTGCTAGTTTAGTAGTGCTAGGTATTGTCAGTATCATCAATCCGAGTAATCCAATTCCTCTATATTGGGGGATTTTGATTTTATTTTTGCAACGGGCCTTAGAACGTCCTAGCCTCAACGAACTAACCGAACCAGACGATACTAGAGCAGCTTGGGGTTTATTAGCACTGTTTTTGATGCTCGCTACCCTTATTCCTCTCAGTCCCAGCTTGGCAGGGCGTTTGGGTATTGGGGGCTAGAGGGAGTGTGGGGGGTTTGGGGAGTGTGGGGAGAGGGGGAGAAACACCTAAGACCTAAGACCTAACACCTGTCTTCACCAAATAGGTTGCTCTCCAAACCTTAGATAAGCAAGTCAAAATTCAATATGAGTCAGCTAGTTGTCTTGAAATTAGGTAAAGGAAACTGGCAATTAGGTTTTCCCAATGTTGTTGCCCAAATTGTAGAAGGTAGCAATACTCCTCCTATGCAATTAACTGGGAGTTTACCCCCAGCCCCGGAACTGCCGGAACTTTACCAACGCTGGCGATCGCTCTACAAAGCTCTCTATCAGCAAACAAGTTGGCATCGCCAAACTTCCAGACTCTCTATCGAGTTTGAAGAAGACGAGCTCACTAATGTTTCTGAGAGCGATTTCAAACAGCTATGCAAGCAACTCAAGCAAGATCTTAATACTTGGCTAGCTTGCGAATCTTTCAGCCAACTCGAACGGCGACTCCGAACCACCCTTGCTCCCTCTGAGGAAATTCGGTTGGTTATAGAGACCGATAACGAAGGATTGCGGCGATTTCCCTGGCATCTCTGGAGTTTTTTTGAGGACTATCCTCAAGCTGAAGTTGCCTTGAGTACCCAAGAGTATATGCGACCATCATTGCGCCAGATTCCAGGTCAGGTGAGAATTTTAGCTATCTTGGGAAACAGTGTCGGGATTAATGTTCAACAAGACAGAGCCTTACTCAAACAACTTCCCCAAACAGAAATTCTGTTTCTAGTCGAGCCTGATCGTCGAGAACTCAATCAGCGGCTTTGGGAAGAACGGGGCTGGGATATTCTCTTTTTTGCCGGGCATAGTAGTAGTCAGGCTGATGGAACAACAGGTCAGATTGAATTAAATCCAACCGATAGTTTAACGATTTCCGAATTAAAGCACGCCTTGCAAGCAGCGATCGCCCGTGGACTAAAGCTGGCAATTTTTAACTCCTGTGATGGTTTAGGATTAGCAAGAGCACTAGCCGAGCTGCATATTCCCCTACTAATCGTCATGCGTGAGCCAGTGCCAGATGTAGTAGCACAAGAGTTTTTGAAGCATTTTCTAGCAGCTTTTTCCAGGGGCAAGTCTTTTTACCTAGCAGTGCGAGAGGCTAGAGAAAAGTTACAGGTATTGGAGAATGAGTTTCCCTGTGCTACCTGGTTATCTGTCATCTGTCAAAATCCAGCAGTAGAGCCGCCAACCTGGTCTGAGTTGTGTAATTCGATTTTCCCCAGAGTTAATGTCAAGGCTTCGATCGCTGTTGTTCTTTTGATTATTATCCCCTCCTGTTTAGCTGCTTGGATGCTAATTCCAGAATTTAGAGGCTTCTTTAGCTTAGATTTACCGCAACAAGAACAATACGATAATCTAATTTACGAACATCCTCGTTATGGAATCAAGATAAAATATCCTCAAGATTGGCAATTACGACAAGAAGAAGAGCCAATAAGCGGGACTATAGTTAGATTTTTGCCGAAAAGAAGTGAGTTAGAAAATTTCCAGACCGAACTGATAGTTAATGTTGAATATTTAAAGCGATCGATGTCATTAGCTGAATATACTGCTTCGTCAATCGCTGAAATAACCAAGTATTTTCCAGAAGCTAAAATTCTCGATTCCCGTTCGGCAACTCTAGCAAAACGAAGGGCTCATTTGGTGATTTATTCTGGCAAAGACAAACAAAATAATTTCAAACTCAAGTCGATGCAAGTTTGGATGTTAAAAAACAATCGAGCTTACATCATTACTTACATGGCAGAGGAAAAAAGATATGCAGAATTTTTACAACCCGTCCAAGAGATAATGATAAATTCATTTGAAGTTGACTAATCTATAAATTTAAGCCACACAAGGCTAATAGCAACACTGATTTTATAAATCAAGATTCTGGCAATAACTCAGCAGACAAAGGCAGAGAAGACAGAATGTAAACAATACTCACTGATAAAATTGCGGCAAAGAAACACCACACTGAGATAACAGCATAGTGATACAACCAAGCAGTAGCAATTAAAGAAAGTGCAATAACACCTCCATAAATCTTGAGTGACCAGAGTGGAGACAGCCAAAGGGGAACGACGATAATCAGGAGATAAATTAGGCGACAAATAGAACGGGAGAAAAATTGGTCGTAGATCAGTTGTGTTTGATAGTCGATAGAGCCTTGAGTTAGTGTGACTGAGAATTGCTCTGGGACGAAGAGGAACGGTAGATAAAGAGATGCACCAAAGAGAAAGCCTAACACGATGATCGCCAAGATAATTTTTTTGAACCTCACTGGTTCGGGCATCATCAAAACAGCAAAGCCTAACCAGGGCAACCAAAGCCAGTGGGAAAAGAACAAAAATCCTAATGCAGCAGAGTGTATCAAATTGGCTTGATGATTGAGCAGACCGAGCCATTCAATCCCTTCAAATCCTTGCTGAATGCCAAACAAAACTGGAATCAAGCCTAAAGGTAAATATCGCGAGTCTTTCTGTCTAGCTAATTTACAGGCATAAATACCTGTGGGGATGAGAAAAGCAGTGGCGGTGAAACTGGCTGTCGTGGAAAAACACATGGTTCGATTGAGATCAATTGTCGTAGTTAGTTGGCTTGAAAGAAGTTAAATAAAGAATGTCAAATGGGACCATAAAAGTGTAGTCTTGCGTGCCCTACGTTGGCACTGCGTTCGCCACCAGGAGGAAAAGCTCTTAGCCTCAAGGAAAAAATCCCTTCTATTTGAGGAGTAGATCTAGGGCGCAGTCCAATTGTGATCTTTTTACCTGGAGGTATTGGCGGCTCAAAGGTTATCGTGATGGTTTCATTGTCCCGATCGACAATAACCGCATCCACACCTAAAGATATCTTTGCCCCTCTATTTTCTCTCGTTCCTTCAAAAGCGATCGTCTTGCCCTCTAAGTATCTTTTGAAAAGGAATTCCTCTCCCGCTGTCTGTTTAAACTGGAGCTTTTGCAGAGGAGCCCCGGCATTTTCTGGTAAGTTGATGGTGAAATAATAAATCGGTTGTAGAACTGCTCTTCCGTCCTGAGTAGTTGCATACGCTTCTAATTTAAGTGGCGCAGTAAAGTATTGGCTACTAGTACTAGATACAGAAGAAGAATTACGAGAGGCAACAGGTATTGGTGTCGATCGCCGTGACGATAAAGTAGCTACAGATACGTCTAATTCAATTCCTGCTCTATTTGCTAATTTCTGGGCAGTATTGATAGAAATGCCGTATAAAGATGGCGAACCTGTGACCCTATCGAGCTCAACTCTACCGTAGATACCAATCAATTGACCTTTCTCGTCTAAAATTGGGCTTCCACTCATTCCTGGTATAGCTTCACCGCTATAAATTATTTCATAACCATCTTGAATATCAGCACCCAAGAGAAAGCCGATAATGTTTTCTGAATAAAAACGATAGGAACGACTTCCCGAACCAGGGTAACCAGCAAAATAAACCCTCTGTCCTTCAATCAATTGATCGGAGTTAGCTTTCTGAGCCAGAGAATATTGGTTACTACTGTTAAAGTAGACTACTGCCAAATCTGCACCTATCAGTCGTTTTATCTGAGTGTAGTTAACTGAGTGTGACTGACCGTCATGGGTTTGAATTTTATATTCACCTAACTTATCAACCACATGCCAGTTAGTGAGAACAGCGTAAGTATTACCCTGTCGTGCAATAATTACTCCAGAGCCAATTTTTGGCCCGTTAATGAGCACCGCGATCTTTTTAGCAACAACATTCACTTGTTGGGCATTCTGCGCCAGAACAAGCTGAGGCTGAGCGATCGCAATGGTCGCACCGATCAAGATAGGGGAAAGTCGATCGAAAAAATTCATCAGATTGGTTGTTTTCTCTGCTCTAAATACCTTTCTATCGGAATGCCCCAACTATAGCGACTCATCTTTTCCTTCAGATTAGGATCGGGTTCAGAACCATCCTCATAGGCGTAAGGATCGCCCCAAAGAGGTTCGGCGTGCATCCCGTTAATACTGACTACCTCACCGCGAAGATTTAGTAATGGTCCGCCGCTCATACCCTTTTCCACATAATTAGTGTATCCAATTCGATAGCCCCCTTGCAGAGCCTTGCCCAGCACTAGCAAAACTTTGCCGGTTCTGAAGACAAAACTCTGATTCTGGTCAGGTTTTTCTACTAGGGGAAATCCAGCTATAAATACTCGCTCGCCCACAGTTGGGCAATTGCCAAGAGATGCCACAGCATAGTTAGTATCAGTACTGCGAAACTGTAACAAAGCCAAGTCAACTCGATCAAAGGAAATAGCTTGGGGCAAATTGGCAGTATAAACTCTACCATTGGGGGTTTGAATATGATATGGAGGTTCTGCTGCTCTGAGTACGTGTTCATTAGTCAGAATCGTATAAACTGAGCCCTGCTTATCGACGATCGCCCCCGAACCTAAGAACTCCTCTGACAGTACTTTGACTGTAATTGACTCTGCTAGCTGGTGCAGTTGTTTTTCTGAAAGTTGAACTGATTGCTGTTTGATTAAACTACCCCAAACATAAACATTGCTATTTAGTACCTCTACTGATAGCGAGCTTAATATGCTGCCAACGCAGACAACAAAAAGTAGAGATCGCCAGCACATTTTCTTTGGACCTGCAATTTAATTACTATTTTCAGATAAGTCATTCAAACTCAGCCAGCTGTCTATGTTAAAGTACATTTCGCCATTAACTTCAAAAATCAAGTCTCGATCGCTTTCACCACCGCTGAGATCGATCGAGCTGTTGGTATTAACTGGGGAAATAAAGCTTTCATGGTTTTCGCCACCACTGAGGTCGATCGGGTTTCCCGCAGCCAGCACGCGGCGATCTAACAGCCTTTGCAGAATGAGCTGAGGATCGCTTCCTGGTTTAAGCATAACTAACAATCCGTTAGGCAGACAAGACCCTCCCCGATCGCCAGCAACGCACAATATAGGTTGGCTGTTGGACCACCCAGCTTTGATATACTTTAAAATTCCGTTATCATAAAATCGCTCGAACCTAGCTGATATCTCGTAACAACGATTGAGAGGAGTCCAAGGCGGGCTGAAAGAGTTGTCAACCCAGCGAATTATGGGAATGTTTCCCCGTGAGGTACGAACCATGGTTACTGGTTGACCGTTACTCCTACCGCAGAAAAACTTACCTTGAGCGTAGCTTGATTGACTTAAAGTAGCGATTGCGCCTAAAACGATTCCTACTCCGGCTAGGGTTTGGGCAATTAAATGGAGTTTCATCGCAGTTACTCCATCCCAGAGATGTTGAATTTTATTTGTGGGAATACTCCCTCTCTTCCCCTTCCTGTTGTCTTTTCCCAACTAAAGTATGTATGGGACTTATGGGGAAAGCACCGCTATCTCGGTTGGAAAGAACGACTTCTTTAATTTATCTTCATATTACTTTGGTCAGTTTACCATAAAATGCCTTATTCGATCGTTACAATATAGTAAAAAATAATCATGCCAGAATAACTTTCGCTCTCTAGGCAAAATCCTATATCCTTGTCACGCTGACAATCGATCAATATCACCAATGAAGCCGACAATTTCTACTATTGATTTGCTCCAACTTGCCTCAGGCGATCGCCTCTCAATACAAGTCTATAAATTTATTGGTACTCAACCAGGAAAAAAAGCCTACTTACAAGCCAACCTCCACGGTTGTGAAATTGTCGGTAATGCAGTTATTCATCAGTTAATTGAGTTTTTACTCACTCTCAATCCCAGTCAAATTAATGGAGAAATTTGGTTAGTTCCTGTTTGCAATCCCCTCAGTACTAACCAACGCCATCATTTTTTCTCTACTGGGCGGTTTAATAGCTATGACGGTAAAGACTGGAACCGCATTTTTTGGGATTATGAACAAGAGTGTAGCCAGCTAGAATCTTTTGCTCAATCTCAAATAAATTTTGATTTAGAAACAATTAAAGCCAACTTTCTGCGAGAACAAAAAGCAGCTTTAGAAAATCAATTAATAGGAATTAAAAGCTCTAGTAGTATTCCCTACTCTCGCCATTATCGCTATCAATTACAGTCCTTATGTTTAGATGCT
>JBFRWL010000557.1:0-6893 GCA_051439565.1 Prochloraceae cyanobacterium | reverse complement strand
GGTATCGACTGCTTCTAACCCAGCAGGAAGGGGATCTCGAATTACTACATTATCTACAGGATGGTCGGTAATAATTTCTAAACCAATATCAAATACTTGTCCGGCTGATAAAGTTAGCGTATCGTCTAAATTATATAAACCGTGTTTTCGCAGTAGCTCATCTTGATTAGCAGGGCGAATATACCTCGTTATCCTCAACCCATTTAAACGTCCTGGTTGATTTCCTTTGAGGCGATAGCGATATGCTGTTAAATAGTGCAGCGTACCTTCACCAGATTTTTCCAAAATTAGGTTATTGCGCCCGCGAGGTAACTCTTGCATCGGGACTTTTAACTCTAAACTTGGCTTAGTATAGCCTTCAAAATCAAGTTTACCGATTTGCTGGCGAGCTAATTGCACTGTGGCAGTAAAATTAGGCGGTGTAGGCTGCATGTTACTATATTCAACCAAAGCAGCGAACGCTTGAGCGTTATCGTAATTATTGCGCCAAGTACCGTCCCGCCGCATGGCTAAAAGTCCTTTCAAGAGGCGATCGATTACTTCTGGTTTAGCATTCTGGGCAATAAAGAGGCGCAATGCTTCTGCTTGTGCTGTAGTTTTGGAGTTAAACCAACCCCAGTTTGAGGGCAAGTTGATCTTAGCAGTGCGTCCCGTCTCGTAAATAGTCTCCTGCAATTGATTAAATAAAGTTTGCGCTTGTTTTTGCCATTGGGGAAACTGGAACAGATAACGGGTTAATTTAATTTGGTTGACTACATCTAATTCATCCCTTTGTTCGTAGAGAGATGATAAGTAATCAGTGCGTTTGTTTCCTAATTCTGCTAAGGCTATCAGTGCATTTAGTCTGATCTGTCTCTTACAGGAAGCTGACTGACAATAATTGTTGTAAGTGGGGTTGGCTAAAATTTTCTGGAGATAGGCTTTTAAGCCTCTAACTAGCTGGGGATCTACTTTAAATCCTGCTGCTTGCGCGCTAGCAATACTTTCAGCGGCGTAGGGGGTAAGAAAAGGATTAGATGCAGATCCTTGGGGTAGATAAGCAAAGCCGCCATCTGATTTTTGCAGTTTTTGCAGGTTTTCTAGTGCTTGAGTAGCTTCTTGGGTCGCGTTGAAATTAGCAAAAGTCTGACCGTATTTTTTACCGAGAATTTCTAAATTAGAGGCGATCGCTAACTGAGAGGCTACTGGTTCTAAAAATGGCAACCAGTTTTGTGCAAATACTTGTCTGGCTGGGGCGGTAATTGCTGGAATTAAAGTACTAGCTAGGGATACTTCTAAACCGCCAGCATCGGGGAAGACTTGGTTATCTACGGCGATCGGAATTTGAACGCGATCGCTGGTTACTCCCGACTCTATTGCTTGTTCGCTAACTGGTAATTCTTTCACCGGCAAAGGTACTTCAAAGCCGTCGCTATCCTGGTTGAGTTTGGTAATAAACTTGACTTTACTTTCTCCTACTCCGGTAGCTACCATCGGGAAGCGATAACCTTGAGTTCCTGATTTGGCATTGGTTGTTAATGTTTCAGTTTGTTGAGATCTTTTGGCAAATTGCAGCTTACCTGTTAAGAAACCTTCTATAGATATCTTGCCAGTTTTACCTGTAGTATTAGTGACGGACAAACCAGCGAGGAAGCGATCGCCCCTGCGGACAAATTGAGGCAAAATCGGATTAGATAGTAGGGGTTTGCTAGTAATAAAGGTAGCGTCGCCGTTACCGAAGTGTAAGTTACCGTCGGTAGCAACTACCATTACCCGCCAGGTGGTCAATGCATCGGGTAAGGTAAAGGTAACTTGGGCTTTTCCGGCTGCGTCGGCGATCGCCGAACCATTATAGTAAGCTAAGGGACGGAAATCCTGGCGAATGCGGGTAGTAGCTGCGCCGCGCGATCGTCCGCCGCCATATCCCCAACCTTTGTCGATCGGCGAGGCGAGGGGACTTAAAACCACTTCAGGACGGTTATCGTTAAAGCGAGTAGATATACTCTGAGGTGCGTAAACTGTTTTGACCAAATCTGGGGGACGATAGCCATTCAGTTGCAACACCGCCTCATTGACGACCATCACGGTAAATTGTCCCTGAATTGGTTTACCTTGACTATCCTTTAATTCTAATTCTACTGTTTGTTGCTTACCTGGTTGCAGTTTTTCTTGTTGTGGCTGAACTTGAACTTGTAAATATTTGTCATCCAAGCTAGTTCTAAAGGGTGCAAAGCCAATTTTAACTAAATTCTCTACTGTCCCTGGTTCGACTTGTTTGATGGGTTTTCCTTGGCGCACTAAAACTGCTTGTACTGCTGCATTAGGAAGCATATCTCGAGTAACTGTAAACCGGATCTTAGGCGCGCCTCCCTTTACTTTCTCAACTGTTTGATAGATCCGATCGCGGCGCAGGACAGCAAAATATAATTCGGCTTCGGGATAGGGAGATTGAATTAAGGCTGTAGCGGTTTCTCCTACTTTATAGCTGTCTTTATCTAATTTGATTTCTAGGCGATTATTGTCGTAGCGACTTCCCCAATAACTAGGGGTAGTACCTGTCGCCCAGATTTGGGTATCAGTAGCAGTTAGATCGGTGACACTTTCGACAAAATTTGCTCTGATTCTGTAACTTCCCGACTGAGGAGGAGTCAGGGAGATAGTTTGAGGACTATTGCTCGATCGAATCTGCTTTTTGGCTACGGTTTTGTATTCTACCTGATTGCGAGCTGAGGTACTTCCTTCTCTTACCTGGGTGACGCTACTGTATTTTATCTCTTGCAGTTCTACCAGTACTCGTTTCCCAGAGATCGCTTTACCTGCGGAGTCGGTGACAATAACTTCGATCGAAAAAGGCTTACCAGCATCGGCGACAAAATCGCTGCGCAAACCAATGAGGCGATCGCTGGGTAAGGCGGTAAAGCTTTGGCTACTAGCTACCGAAAGGTTAGAAACATCGCTAACTTCTGCATCTACCCGATAAGTCATCGGATAGGGTAAATCTCTAGCTACGTTAACGATTTGAGTACTTTTACCAACATCGTCTAATTGTCGATCAGCTTGTAAGACATCAGTAGTAACTTGTGGTGCATTTTCCGGCCAAAACCACTGACGACCGAAGCTAAATTTCTCCCAACCTGGAGGGGTAAAATAAGTTCGCCTGCGAGTGACGTAGTATTTAATATTTCCTCCTTGGACTGGCGCACCAAAGAGATAATTGCTTTCAGCTTTAGCTGTTATTTTGTCGTCAATTAGGGCTATTTTATTATCTAGCTTGAGATCGACTTTAAAATTAGGTGGTTTGAATTCAGCTACCCGAAATTGACCGTAGATAGTTAACCCATTTTTTCCCTTAGCGCTGACATTATAGTAGCCTACAGGTTGATTTTTAGCGAGATCTAATTCTAAGGAAAAAGTTCCGAATTGATTAGTTTTATAATTGCCTAAATCTTTCTTGTCCCCATCTGGACTGGTTAAAGTTACACGATAAGAAGCGTTTTTATCTTGTTTGAGTTTCCCTTTTTGTAAATAATAAGCAGCGCCAGTAAAAGCAGCTTTTTCTCCTGGTTGATATAGCTGGCGATCGGAGAAAATTGTTCCTCTTGACTGAATTTTTCCACTGTCCCAACCTGCATAGATCCCGTAACTATAAGACCCACTATACCTAAAAGTATGAGTAAAAGCCCAATCTTTACCTTCCCGCGCAATTACTAACAATTCAGGCGGTTCTTTATCCTTAAGGCATCTTTGCCAATTCTGACCGCTAAGTATTACCGTACCACTGGCATCTGTTTTAGCGGTAGCGCAAGCTTTTGGTTCTGGTCTGTATTTTGCTCCTAATTTCGATTGATAGACTTCAACCGTAGCATTTTTAACTGCAGAACCATTAGCTAAATGATGCACTCTAATTAAACCTGAATCTGGGAACCATTGAGAAAATATGCCCAAATTTGTTAGCTGTACTAACCCGTAAAATTCTGGTTCTCGCCAATACTTTTGGCCATTAATTTCGTAACGATTAGTTCTCGCCTTAACTCCATAAGCTAACATTCCCGTAGGCGCACCTAATTTATTTCTTAACGGGATAATATTATCGTGGGATTTATTTTTACTACCTCCTGCTGTTAAAGTTTGCCACTGTTGACGATCAGGCAAGAGATCGTTATTAATATTTCCTGTCGGATAAGCGGAATTAGTATAAACTAAATCTGTTGGTTTTACTGGTGCAAAAGCAGCTTGATATTTTGAGTTAGGCAGATTAACCGTAGTGATATTTAGTCTTAAATTAGTGCCAGAGGGAAAGATATTTAAACCACTTGGCACCCAAATATCGGGAATAAGATCTCCGCTTTCATATTTAAGAGTAACTGGTTTGCCGATAGTTTGTCCGAAAGTATCTTTGAGGTTAGCGCCGATAGTAATCGTATAAGTTTTATCTGCTTCTAAAGACCAAGGATTAAGATTAACTACACTACTCCCTTCATAGACTCGCAAAGGGCGCATATTGATATTTTGTTTCGGCGCAGGTCTAATAGTAATATTTTCTAGGGCTGACTCTGCTACTAAAGGATTATTAAATTCCAGATAAGGGCTACCTTTAACAAAGCGTCCGTAGCCGCCATTGGAATTGATTCCGCCATAAAATTCTAGTTGTTTAAAGGCTAAGGGAGCGTAGGTTTTTACTTTAGTGACAAAAGGTTTTTCGCTAACTAAATTTCCCCGCAGCGGACGCAAACCAGGAGAAAATTCCAAGCGATAGCGAGTATCTTTATCTAGACTTATTTGGGACGCGATCGTATAAGTCCATTGACGATTTGAGGGGTCAAATTTTTGTTGAGGTCGCTGATATTTGGAGTCTATTTCTTTATCTTTGAGAGCAACTTCGAGAGGGATACTTGTTGCTTCTGCTTCTGCTGCTGCTTCAGGGATCAGAGATACATTTGCTTTAACTGAATCTAAATCTAATTCTACATTAGAAGTAACATTAAAAGTAGGTTTTAAATCAATTGGTCGAGAATCAGCAACTGAAGTTCGATCGCTTCCTGGTAAATTAGTAAGTTTAATTGGTTCAGTCTCAAAAGTCCAAGCCAAATCTTCTTCTAAACGGCGATCGTTTAAGTCTGCTAATCCAGCTTTGAGGGTAACTTGAATGCGGGTAGCTTTGGGTATAGCTTTGTCTGCTTGAAAGCCTACCATACGTGGAGTTAAGAAGCGAAATTTACCAGGTAGAGGCGGTAAAATCTCAAATTTCTGCAATAATTGTTGCTGCTTAGGAGTGTCAATACGTTCGACAGGAATTAAAGGATCTTTGAAGCGGATGCGGATTTGTGCTAGGGTTTCAGCTTTTTCTGTAGGACTTATCTGTTCGATCCAATCTGGTAGTTCAGGAACAGGTAAAGCTGCAACTTCTGGAAGTGGTTCTGGTTTATCGTCAACTTGAGCAACATTACATCCTGTAAATCCCCAAATCAGGAACAGGACGATTAGTAACCGCATCCAAGTTTTAACCCGCATGGTTGATTCTCCGATCGCTTCTTCTTTTGATAGCTTATAGAAGCTGTTTTAGGGGCAAAATTAGTACAATTCTTAATCAATTAAGTAGGTCGGTCAAATTAATGAGAACATACTTAAGAGAGGGAACAGGGAATAGGGAACAGGAAACAGGAAATAAAAGCTACACTCTAACACCCAAAGCTATTTTATTCTGAACACAATAAACCAAGAAATTAATTTCTTAGCTAAAATTTAAAGTCCGTTTAAACTGACTTTAGTTATTAGACAGAGAATAAATTATCTGACTGGTGATAATTCAATAGATATACCTAACACCTACCCACAGCAAAAACTTTTAACTCTACTAACTTTACTTTTTCCGACGATTTGACCTGGGTTTTGTTCCGAAACTAGCAACTAAGAGAAAAAAGATACCAATATTAATAAATACATCAGCTAAATTAAAAACTGGAAATTGAATGAGGCGAAAATCGAGAAAGTCAACCACGTAACCAAATAAAAAGCGATCGATCCCATTACCAAAGGCACCTGCTAACACAAAACCATAGCCCAACTGTTCGGTTATATTCATCCTGGGACCAAACCAAGCCAAAGCGATTAAACCCAAGCTAACGCCTAAAGACAGCCAACGCAGCCAGCCAACTCCATTGGTAAAGAAACTAAAAGCTGCTCCCGTATTAACCACATAAGTAAAGTGAAAAATTCCCGACCATAAAGGTATAGTATCGCCTTGCCTAGCAAAATTTTGTACTACCCAATATTTAGTCAATTGATCGAGAATTAGACCAACAATGGCAACTAGCCAAAAAAAACGATTCTTCTTCATCTAAATTGATTATTTTTTATTTAAGTAGTCTAAATCTACTTTTAACTAGCCTTCTATCCCCTGCCTCCTTTATTAATAAAACATAATGCGGCGCAAGACAAAGGCGACTAATGATAGTGCGCAGATAATAACTAGCTGTCCTGGTAGAGGATAAAGTGAGTATTGCGTAATCCAATCTAAGGGAGTTGTTTGGGTAGCAGTGTGAGGGAAATAGGATAAACCGATGATGTATACTACTCCACATAAATGAATTATTGTCAAGCCGCAAATAGAGCTAAAGGCTAAACGCTCTAATTTAGCCTTGCTTTGAAAGGCAAGCCAACCACAAAGCCAAGCACCAGGAATAAAACCGAGTAAATAACCAAAACTTGGCTGTTGAATATACTCAAGACCGCCACCTCGATCGAATACGGGTAATGAGGTTAACCCAATGAATAAATAAGCAATTTGAGCAATGGCACCAGCATTTTTACCTCCCAAACAGCCAGTAAACAGCACAGCACCAATTTGATAGTTGATACCTAAAAATTCTAGCTGAATGCCTCGATCGAGCCAATCCCAAGGTACATTGAGCGTA
>JBFRWL010000556.1:0-3564 GCA_051439565.1 Prochloraceae cyanobacterium | reverse complement strand
GCATATGAGTATAACCAGAATCTCAATTGTCATCATATTGACAGTCAGCTTTCTGACATCTAGCTGTTCTAGAGAACAAACTGCAACACAAAACTCTCATCAACCTCTTTCCGAGGAAGAACTTATTCAATCGAGAAGTTACGAGCTTGAGAGAGGACAAGTGGTTGAAAAAGAAATTAAGTATGGAAAGTATTATCAATACATACCGACTACAGTTTCCGATGCTCCCAAAATTGTCGTGATTGTTCATGGTACGCCAGGTCAAAATGAAACAGCACTTGAAATAGCAAGGATTTTTATCGAGCGTTGGATTTCTGTCGCTGAACAAGAGCAAGCCATTTTAATTGCACCAGCTTTCAATCAAGAGAACTTTGGGAGTCGAAGAGGCCCAGGTGGTGGATATCGCGGTCTTTTCGGAAGGGAAATTGGTACCGATCAATTCGTCAATCTAATTGTTGATAGCTATCAACAACTCTTTAGAGGCGTTGAGGGCAGAATATATTTATATGGTCATTCCGCTGGCGTTCAGTTTGTCTGTCGCTATGTACTTGTTCATTCAGATAGAATTGTTGCTGCTGTCATCAGTGCAGCGATTTGTGTTTCTCTTTTTGGTACCAAAGTCTTAGCTAATCGAGCGCTGATTATCGTGTGAATCACAGCAAAGATACTTTTAGCTTGTTGGAATTTCTGATAAGCAAACTTAGTTATTTTTTGAGGGAAAGGAATAAGTGATTCGATGTTGGCACTAGATTGCATAGCTGGAGTAATTTATAATGACAATCGGCTGTTTGAGAGAGTGTGAAATCTATCAATTGGACTGGATTGTCAATACTGAATCAGTGTTCTCTTGATTCAAGTGACAATCAACGGGCGGATAGTATCGGCTACCCTTTGGCTAGCACGATCTGGTGTAATCAGTTCAATCTGTTCAGCACTGCTAACTCCTAATCCCAATTCTACCGCTCTTTGAATTTGTTCTAACGCCCAGACTGACCCTTGGGAAACGTTTTTAGTCGTCCCCTGGGAACGCAGTAGTCCAATAGCAACTACATCCACCGCCACTCGATCTGTTCCCGCTAGAATGACGTTAGTTTGAACTTTTTTGCCAGATTCCGGTCCGCCATTGACAAAAGCTTCCACGCCATCGAGCAATACCAACGCTGGTTGGTAAGCTTGGTTGATTTCCGCAATCATCAATCGCTGATGAGGAGAAGAATGTAAGTCCCCCATGTAGTTGAAAGGGTCTCCGGGGACGTATTTGGCCACCATGCCCACTGTATTTTTCAGGGAGAGGGTGAAGTGACCGCCAAAGCGATGGGTTTTCAAGCAACAGGTATTGATTACCGCTCCTGCCTCTAGAATGGGTCGGGCAAAGGCAAAGCCCTGTTTCCAGTGCGTCCCTTCGGCGGCAACGTACTGCCACTGCTCAGCTTCCATCTCGTCGAAGACAAGCGCTTCGACTCCATAGCGAGAGGCTAAGTCAAAGGCTCCCTTTTGCTGCATAGCTTGGCGAGTATTTGCCATCCCCGAACGCTCTCCGATAGTAATGGCTTTGGCTCCAGCTCCCTGCAATTCTTGGATCAGGGTTTCTAGAACTTTTCTATCGGTAGCTGCCGGAGCCGGATCTCCGGTGTTGTAGTTGGGTTTGAGGAAGGCTGTTTGACCTTTGATTCCTCCTGGCTGGAGGAGATCGAGGGCTTGGCGCGTCCCTGCCACTCGGTCTTCGCTAGAAACCAAGACAACGCGACTGGTTTGGGACGAGTTGTTCTTAAGTGTTCGTTCAGAAGTGAGATTTGGTAAATCCGAAGGCAGTGCTTGGTTTTCTTTTGGAGTCGAGTTGAGGGCGTGGCAAGCCGAGGGGAAAAGGGAAGCTCCCGCAGCCAGAGATGCGAGGCGCAGGATTTGCCGCCGCTTATAGTGTCCGTCACGAGGGAAAAGAGCCATAGTCGAGTCTGTAAAGTAGTAGTCTTTTCTTATTTCCAGCTTATAGCTTCTTACCAATTTTAAATTTCTGTATGAGAAAAACCCTTTGAGAAAAAAATGCCAATAATATCTCTTTTAAGCGCCAAATTTATCAATTAATCTGTAATGAGCGGCTATTATCTATCAATACATGGAAAACTAGACCAAAACCTATTGCTGATGGAAATTGGAGAAGTTGTTTGGATACAAGCTCGAATCGGCGACCTGTTTCTGCCAAAGAGGAAATCGTTAATTAACTACAGTGGTTTTTGGGGCGTAGTCAATCAAATCTACGATCCTTACCATTATGGTGTATTGCTCTACTCAGGAATCATCTTTCGTCAGAGCAGATAATCTTGAATCGGCGGGAATTCCTGAAGCCAAATGGTACAAATCCAGGGCGATAGTCGAGCGGCTCAATAGACTATATAGCAAAGGAGTTGAATCATCTGTCATTGCAGCAATTAAAAGTATGAGCAGTACCCGCATTTCTCACAAATTTACTTCAGAACCTGATTTGGAGATTAAAAGTTGATGGTTTCAGAAAATAAGATGAATTTTTGAGATTGACGAACAATAATATGACTAAATTTACGTCATTAGAATTGGGATTTTTCTTGAACCAAATATCTATAGGTAATCGGGCAACCAAATCAATAACTACTCCGATTTTTCCAGCCAGTTTTCCTTTAGGAATATCTTCTAGACTTTTTAATTTTTTAAATAAAGACTCTAACACTGAACTATCAGCTATCCAGATGTTTTTAAATCTACTCAAAGTAAATTCGACACTTTCTGGAAGCGATCTCTTCTTTCTGCTGCACCATTTTTCTCTTAATTTTGGTCGTAATTCTTTAAAAACTCTTTCAAATAATATAGCTGGAAAAGTCAAAAATCTGTAGGGCTTGTTGAGTGATTTTAGTCGGATTACACCATAAAAACCTATCTCTGGCTAACATTCTGGTTAATTCTGTAACTCCCGGCACATCTCGCCAGATTAGTGTCAAAATCGCTCCAATCATCAATGGCAAGTTTAATAGACGATCTCGTAGTCCTAGTTGACGATAATAACTAGCTTGTGCTGCGATGGCTGGTGTCAATAAATCTTTCAATTGAGAAGCAATCTCTTCGTCTTCCAGCATTGGTCGATGAGTTTTTTTGGCATGGTCACGGTTGATTTTTAGGGTCATTAGGTTATCTAAATAGCTTTTTAAGCTTATTATGCCATAAATCGACTTATTTCTTTGCTATCCGCTTTAAGAGTTCTTTCTGCTTTCCTTGACATTATCTTAAGTCTTTTAACTTGTGACGAATGAGCTCTCCTTCTGGAATTTTCTCCTTTCTCGTTTGCGAGGAGATGGGCAAATTCCCCCTTTACCTGATGTGATTCGACTCAGAACCTCGGAGGCGACTCAAGTTGTGTGGCAACCTGATGGATAAGCTCTGACTTTTTCCTTTCATGGGGACAACCGTCGCGCTTAATAGATAACAACCTTTCATTACCGGGAGCGCAAGCCCTCTGGCGTCGCGGTTCGCTTTTCATCATCGATCGCTTTTCATCATCGATCGCTTTTCATCGTCGATCGCTTTTAATCGTCGATC
>JBFRWL010000555.1:0-16032 GCA_051439565.1 Prochloraceae cyanobacterium | reverse complement strand
AACTAGCATTAGTCTCGACGTTCGCACCTTTAGATACGAACCAGAAACCGAAATAGTTGGTATTACTTTGATTACTGACAGAAAAAAATTTAAACTTTCGCTCGGTAACTATCAAAGAGGTTTGCTCAAAGGTATGATTCCTACGGCTGCGACTTTGGTTAAACGCCAAAATGGGGATTATTATATCCAGATCTGCGTTAATATTCCGACTCAGCCACCAAATAAAACACCTAAGACTATTGGTGTAGACCTCTATCGTCGCAGTATTGCTGCTACATCTACGGGTCAAACCTGGTGCGGAGAACAGATTAATCAGGTTAGGGACAGATATAGTCGAGTCAGAGCCAATCTCCAGTCTAAACGCACTAAGTCGGCTAAACGATTGCTTAGAAGGCTCTCTGGACGCGAGAAACGGTTTCAAAACTGGCTCAACCATAATATCAGTAAACAACTGCTAACCGAGGCGAAAAATCTGGGTGCGGCATTGGTTTAAGATCAGACAATCTCTGAATCAAAAGCCACGCAGCAAGAAAGAAAGGCGCAAAACCAAAGTTGCATGAATTTGTTGCATCACCGCGAAGCAGATCTCTTCGAGATCGCCTTGAACACAATCAACACCCTACCCTCTGCCCTCTAATTACGTTGAAGTTTCTTTTTCCAAATTTCGATTTGCAATCTTGCCGGGTTGTAGGCAGAAGTACCAGGAGGTACCATCCTAGCAATTCTAATCCCCTCTGTTAAAGAGGATTGAGATGCTTGTTTAGCAACATCCAACAGTTGCTCTGACCATAGATTAATCGCTTGATAGCTTTCTCGTTTCAGTGACGATGTTGAGGCAGGTACTTGCCTAGCTAATTTTATAGCTCGCGAGAGAGCATCCGCCGTTCCAGAAGAGGCAAGACGGTATGCTTGCTTAAGATTTTGTCTAACCTGGCCTGTACTTTGCCAGACCCTAATCTTAGCTTGCGCTTGAGCGTAAAGTGCTCTTCCTGGGCGAATTCTTCTGGCTGTCTCAATAGCACCAACTATATCGCCCTTATTTGCCAGAGCAATAGCTCGATTAAGTGTTGGTTGGTCTTGTTGTCGCTGAATGTTATTTGTCCACTTTTTGATTTGTTGTTGTGCTTCTGGGTAAAGAGCGCGACCAGAGTAAATTAAACTTGCCTCAGAAATGGCTTGTTGCAAATCGAAAACTGTGCCTCTGCTAGCCAATTGGTAAGCGCGGTTGAGAATAGGACGGTCTTCGATCGTCTGGATGGTACTCGTCCAACCCTTAATTCGCCTTTGAGCTTCTTGATAGCGAGGATTAAAGCGAGGAATCAACCTTGCCTCGGCGATCGCTGCTATCAAATCGCTGATTCTTCCTGGTGCTGCCAATTGTCGTGCTTTAGACAGGTGTTGTACGTCTTGAATTTCTAACTTCCAGCGTCTGATTAATTGCTGAGCGTCGTAGTATAGAGGTCTTGTCCGTTCTATCCTTTTAGCTAAGTCAATTGCTGCTTCTAAACCAGCAACCGTACCTAAATTAGCACGGGAGCCAGCGGCAGCCAAGTCTTTCCAATCCCTAACTTTTTCTTGTAAATTGAGACTGGCAGGGAGACGGTTAACTACTAATACAACTGTATTCCATTGGTTGTTATTAATTAGCCGATTGATTTCTTTGAGTAGCTTGCTTTTAGCATCGTTAATTATATTTTGTGCTTCTTGGTAAGCGTAGCTATTTAAAGTTATTTGATCTGCTTTTTGAATTGCGTCTAATAGATCGTCTAGATTTCCTTGGTTTAACTTGGTATGGGCAAGGTCTAACTTACCGCTTTCTTGCTGTGCTAGCCTAATGTTACTAATAGTTTGTTCGTATTTCTGCTTTGCCCAGTATCTATTATTAATATTTGTTAGCTTTATCGCCGAGCGGAATGCCTTATCCCACTGGGAATCTTTTAACTGTTGCTCAGTTTCGTTGTGAATTTTTTCTGCCTTTGACCAAATAGATTGCCAACGTTTTATTCTCTGATCGACTAATCCATAGGCTTGCACGTAATTGGGAATGCGTTTAGCAGTGGCGATCGCGCTTTCTATTTGTCCTGCTTGAAACTGTTCCTCGCCCAGATTCAAAATTCCAGAAGCCCATTGTTCCACCTTGCGGTTAATCTCCGAACGCAGGGGGTTGTCCTGTGGTAGTATCTCCACTAGAGTAATCGCTTCTAGCAAACCATCTGCTGTTTTTTGGTCGGCTTTTAATTGCGCGCAATAGAGGCGCGTTGATGCCGAAGCTATTGGCCAATAAACTTGAGTGCAGTTAGTAGTTTCTGGTAGCTTGAGCAGGAATGATGTTGCTGTATAGCCGATGCTTCCAGAAACTAATACCAGTACAGCCGCTCCTAGTTGCCAAGCTAGCCAACTTTTATTCCGAACGAAAGCTTTTTCTATCATGGCTAATACTCGCTCGCTGGGTTGATTTATCTTGTGAGATGGGGAAGAGGATGAGGACGATTGAGAATTGTTCTTCCCAGCATAAGTCGGAAATTGCTGTGGTTGCCTGCTTTGTGAAAACAACTGCTGCTGGTTGCTCTCACTTGAATTAGAAGCTTTTGCCCCTGAAACAATTTTTGATTTTTCTGAATCGCTCCTCATAATTCACCAGATCCTGTTTTTTCGCTCTCATTCCACCTATATTGACCCTAGATGGGCAATTGTGCTAGATCTTAACGCATCTACCTTCCTCTTTTCTTCCCATTTTCATTTACAAAGCTTGATGCTTATTTGTTTCTCAGTGCTGTGACCTTGACTCGGAGCGCAGATCTTCAATTAACTGAGCTAGTTCTTCTTCAGAAGCTTGGTAAACTTCTCCACAAAATTGACAGGTAGCCTCTGCTCCCGAGTCTTTTTCAATCATGTCCTTAAGTTCCGCTTCTCCGAGCAATTTTAACGCACCCAATACTCTGGGAAAAGAACACTTACAATTAAAGCGTACCATTTGGGTTTTGGGGAAAATTACCAGTCCCAAATCCCCTAGCAATTCCTCCAAAATCTCTGATAAGTTTTTACCAGCTCGCAATAAAGGGGTAAATCCTGACAGCTTACTTACCCTAGACTCTAATAATTCTATCAAGGTTTCGTCCCTAGTTGCTTTCGGCAAAACTTGTAATAGCAATCCTCCAGAGGCGCTAACTCCTTCTGAATCTACAAATACACCTACCAGCAAAGCTGAAGGAGTCTGTTCGGAAGTTACTAAATAGTTAGCTACATCGACTCCCACCTCACCGGAAACTAACTCAACAGTACTGTAATGAGGATCGCCATAGCCTACATCTCGCATGACGTGCAAGTATCCATACTTGCCAACAGCACTACTAACATCCAGGTTTCCTTCAGCGTTGGGCGGTAGTTCAATCCCTGGATTATCTACATAACCCCGCACTGTACCATCTAAGCCAGCATCTACAAAAATTCCGCCTAAAGGACCTTCGCCTCTGATGCGAATGTTAACTCTTGACCTTTTTTGCTTCATGTTAGAAGCTAGTAACAAACCAGAAGACATGGCTTGTCCTAGTGCTGCTGTTGCTACGTAGGAAAGTTTGTGGCGCTGTCGTGCTTCTTCAGTCAGGTCAGTTGAAATTACTCCCACTGCTCTAATTCCACCATCTGCTGCCGTGGCGCGGATTAATCGATCGAACATGAATCCTCTTACATTTCTTTACAAAGTCTTTTCTTATCCTAACTATCGAGAACAACCCTAGCTCAAATTTTAAGAGCAGGTAGTGAGGGGTTAGAGGTCAGGGGTCAGGGGTCAGAAATCTCTAGCACTATTTGTAGCTTTCTTTAGATAAATCACACATAATTAGGAAGATTATCAAAAATAGCAGGTCGAAATTATTTTAAACAAACGTAGCAAGTAGCAATAATGGCAAAGATTAGACTTATGCACGCCAAACTTCATCGAGTGCGGGTGACAGAAACTAATGTCAACTATGTGGGAAGTCTCACCATCGATCGAGATTTATTGGATAAGGTCGGTTTACTACCTCTCGAAGAAGTAGATGTAGTCAACCTTAACAATGGTCAACGCTGGTCAACTTATGTAATTCCAGGAGAAGCAGGTCAAGGTAGTATTTGTCCTAATGGAGGTGCAGCACTTCTTTGCCAGCCAGGAGATCTTCTGATTATCTACGCTTACGAGCAACGCGATCGCGCTGAGGTTTTGCGCCACGGACACCAAGCTTGCGTAATCATAGCTGACGAGCAAAATCGCGTGCGAGAATTTCTCTACCAAAATCTCTACCCTTGCGGAGATAAGGTTGAATTTCACTCTTCCCAGATTTAAGACCAATTTTTTAAATTATAACTGTAATTGACGAAGTCAGCTGAGTGCTTCGAGCTTGCATCCGAGAAAACCCCGGGCTCTTATACTAAAGTAAATATGCGACCTAAAAATACAAAATTTCAAGAAGTTGGATTCCCATAAGAGGGTGGACTAGTGAAAAAAGACTGGTGGTTAAAGTGGTGGACGATTGCTGGGTTTGTTGCTCTGGCGATCGTTATCTTCAGTGAACCGCCTCGACTCTGGTTCTGGTTGGCAGTTTTAGTTGCGCTGATCGTCTATGGTTTCGAACGAGCTTTGAGTGACGATACCTAAGTCACGCTACTTCAAATAATTGTAACGCTCAACCGACAATAAGTTCGAGTAGCTCTGTGGTTGATGGTACTATTCTCATAATTGGGATCCTAACTACTACTTTGTCAAAACTGGTTTGAAGGATAAGTTTCCTTGTTTGTCTCCCTTGTCCTATCTCAACCGATCATTTCAAAATTGACAGAATACTACCAACGATTATGACTTCCCCCTTCTTAGCCACCGAGATCGCGATTCTGATCCTATTACTCATTGCCAGTTTGGGGTCAATTTATTTTCAAAGGCTGTTTAAACTTCCCTACACTGTTGGGTTAGTCATTGTCGGGTTATTGCTAGGTTTTAGTGAAAATCTAGGTTTACCCTTAAAACACCTCATTTTATCTCCTGATAGCATTTTATTTTTGTTTGTTCCGCCTTTAGTCTTTGCCAGTGCCAGTAATATCAATCATCGTCTTTTCTTCCATAATATTGTTCCCGCTTTCACCCTGGCTGGTCCTGGGTTACTCATTTCTACCGCCATTATCGGGGGAATTTTAAACTTCTTAACTCCCCTCAACTTAGGCCAAGCGATGTTATTTGGGTCCTTAATCTCAGCAACAGACCCGGTGGCAGTGGTTGCCTTATTTGAGGAGTTAGGGGTGCCTCAACGTTTAAATATGATGGTAGATGCGGAAAGTATGCTCAATGATGCCACAGCGATCGTCGCCTTTGAGGTGGTCCTGTCAGTACTCAATTCTGGGGCATTTAATGCAGCAACGGTGGGAGAAGCTTTAATTCAAGTGGCGATCGTCTTAGTGGGAGGAATTGTTGTGGGATTGCTTGTCGGCAGCTTGATGGGATTTTCCATCCGCTTGGCTAAGGATAACCCTCTAGTTCAAGCCACCTTTTCACTGTTGGTTGCTTATCTCGCTTTTATTGTTGCCGAACATTATCTCGAAGTCTCTGGTGTGATTGCGGTGTTGACAGCAGGTTTAATGGTCGGAAGATACAAAGCTTACAATCTGTCGGTAAATCTTCAAGACTACTTAAATGAATTCTGGGAATATGTCTCATTCTTAGCCAATAGCTTAATTTTCCTTCTGGTCGGACTCACTAGTTCCAGTTTTATTCTTACTCTTCCTCTGACACAATTAAGTTTTTGGATTGTGATAGTTTGCACCATTGCAGTCACCTATCTAGCACGAGGAATTATGGTGTTTGGGCTGATTTCCCTAATTAACCCGTTTCTCAAAGATGGTCCAATTTCATGGCGATATTCTCTCGTCAGTTTTTGGGGAGGGTTACGAGGAGCGGTGGCGTTGGCACTTGCTTTAAGTTTACCTAATGACTTCCCCAATCGAAATTTATTAATTGCGATGACCTTAGGGGTCGCATTGTTTACGATTTTAGTGGGAGGGTTAACCACTGGAAAGCTGCTCAATCGTCTAGGTTTAGATCGACCCCCTTTAGTTAACCAAATTAGCGAACAACAGGCGTTATTAGCCGCTAAAAAGCGAGTAATAGAACAATTAAACGACTTAGAAACCCGAGCGCTCCTCCTCTCAACTGATATTGTTAAAGCCCTAGCACAAGCCTATCAATCAGAAGTTACTCAAGCACAAATATCCTTAGACGATTTCAACGAGCGACTAAGACAACAATCTGTTACTCTCAATACTCAAGTGTTATGGTTAGAAATCGTCGATTGGGAAAGACAGATTTACACAAATTTCTATGAATCTGGTGTTTTATCGGCCAGAACCTTAAATTGGTTAAAATTTTATACTAATCTGCGACAAGCCAGGATTGAGGAAGGAAAATTTCCTCCTCCCCATTTTCCCTTAGATTATTCTCGTCCGGCCTGGAAAAATTTCTTGGTCAATTTAGTTCGTCGCTTTTCTCCCAATAGTAGCTGGTTACAGCGAGAAGAAGATCTCGAACTAGAGAGCGATTATGAATTTAAGATTGTGGTTAGTAAAAAGAGTGAAATAATCATTGACAGATTAGAAAATGCAGTTCAAAAAGGAGTCATTGCCTCTGAGTTAGCCGAAAATTGTTTAAAGTACTATCAATTTACTCAAGAGAAAGCCAGTAACCGACTCGAAACCTTAGCGAACCAAAATCCGGCCTTAGATAATGCTATTCAACAGAGACTGGTTAAACAAACAGCATTGGTCGAGGTACAGGAGCAAATCAAAGAGATGGTGAACGAAGGGTTAATTAATCGAGAAATGGCCGAGAAAATCAGTGAAAACATTACCCAGAGTCTTTCAAGTGTGCAACCCGAATCTCGCACCCTCTTAGCTTAGCTATGCTGCTACTAAGTAAACAATTCAAAATCAATCTTTCTTCGCTCTTCATTACAGTCAGGGAGTCGAGCCATTGACGAATAACAATCAACCTGTTGACAGCGCCGATCAAAGAAATAATAGTCAGCATACTCATGACAAGCAACAACTAGGCACTCCTCACATTCATAGTGAAGAATCTTTACGCAAGATTATCAATCGACTTTCTCGGATTGAGGGTCATATAAGAGGAGTTAAAACTATGGTTACTCAGAATCGTTCTTGTCCAGAAGTCTTGGTTCAGATTGCTGCCATTCGAGGTGCGCTCGATCGGGTAGCACGGATAATTTTAGACGAGCATTTGAGCGAATGTATTGCACGCGCTGCTGAACAGGGAAATATTGAAGAAGAGATCGAACAACTCAAGGCAGCTCTAGATAGATTTTTACCTTAGACATCCCTATCAGCAAAGATATTTCACGAGGAAACTACTAAGCGTTGTTCGGGTATTGAAGTATATTCAGCCACAATCTCGCGAAACCGATCACCCTCAATAGTTTCCTGCTCGATTAATACATCTACCAATCGATCGATCGCAGTGCGATTATCTCGAATAATATTTTTAGCTCGTTCGTAGCAGTTGCCAATGATAGATTTTACTTGAGCGTCAATGGAAATTGCTACTTCTTCGGAATATTCGGAGCGGTTATTCCAATCGTTACCAAATAAAAACGAGCCATTTTCGCTCTCTAGTGCTATTGGACCGAGATCGGACATACCAAATTTAGTCACCATCTGCCGTGCTAAAGAAGTAACTTTTTCGAGATCGTTCCCCGCACCTGTCGTCACTTCAGGATCGCCAAAAATTACTGACTCTGCTGCTCTACCGCCGAGAATACTAGTAATGCGAGCTAAGATCTGAGTTCTGGTGACTAAGCTTTGCTCCTCATCCGGAGTAAACCAAGTTAAACCTTTTGCTTGTCCTCTGGGTATAAGGGTAACTTTTTCTACAGGATCGTGACCCGGAGTGAGAGTACCAACGATAGCGTGACCAATTTCATGATAGGCAATCAACCGCTTACTCTTGCTATCCACTAAAGGCGTGCCTTCCATCCCCGCTACCACCCGATCGATAGCATCGCTAATTTCTACCATGCTGATGGCATCTTTGCGCCTTCTAGCAGTAAAAATAGCAGCTTCATTGAGCAGGTTAGCTAAATCGGCTCCGGTAAAACCAGGAGTGCGACGGGCGATCGTTTCCAGGGAAACTTCGGGGTCTATTTTTTTATTTTGCGCGTGGACTTCTAAAATACCTAAGCGTCCTTTGAAGTCTGGGTAATCAACAATTACTTGCCGATCGAAGCGTCCCGGACGCAGTAAGGCAGAGTCGAGAACGTCAGGACGGTTAGTCGCAGCAATGATAATGATACCCGTGTTGCCTTCAAACCCATCCATCTCCGTTAGTAGTTGGTTGAGGGTCTGTTCGCGCTCGTCATTACCGCCGCCATAGCCAGCTCCCCTTTGACGACCAACTGCATCAATTTCATCGATGAACACCAAACAAGGAGCATTTTCTTTAGCTTTTTTAAATAAATCTCGAACTCGCGAAGCTCCTACCCCTACGAACATCTCGACAAATTCCGAACCAGAGATGCTAAAAAAGGGAACTGCTGCTTCACCAGCGATCGCTTTAGCTAATAAAGTTTTTCCCGTACCAGGAGGGCCAATCAACAATACGCCTTTAGGGATCTTCGCTCCTACAGCAGTAAATTTTTCTGGTTCTTTAAGGAAGGTGACAACTTCTTGTAACTCTTCTTTAGCTTCTTCAATCCCAGCCACATCCTGGAAACTAATCCCTGTTTTGGCTTCCATCTGAAATCTAGCTCGGGATTTCCCAAAGTTCATTGCTTGACCCGAAGCATTCGCAGAACGACGCAAAAGCATCACTATTATCCCCATGATAAAGAGGATAAAAAGCAACTGAATCCCTATGCCTAAAGCAGTGGAGTGGTTGACAGAAGCCTTTATTTCATAATCAACTTTATTTTTTATACTCTTATCTCTTAGTTCTTGATTATTCTTGAATACTATTACTTCTTTGGGAGGAGCGCTTTTTGTTTGACGATTGAGAGTTACCTTTGCCTTGTGGGTGGTTGGGTCAATCACTATCTCTTTGACCTCACCTGCCTCAATTTTCTTCAATAGCTCGCTGTAGCTGAGGGTATTTTTCGCGCCATTTGCCCAAGTTGGCCCACTCAGCAGGACAGTTTGCAAAATCATCCAAGCAGCAGTAACCTGCCACAGGTGTCGTAATGGCTTTTGCTGCCGCCGACGTTCTGAAATTGACTGCTTCTTCTTGGAATTAGTACCGATCTTTTCCCTATTTCCCAAGGCTTTTATCCCACAACTTTGCTTCATATTTCTAGTTTGACACACTCAGCCTTTGATTAAACTTCGTCCTCTACACTCAATCCTTGGTATTTCCGTCTAGTTGGTTGGTCGTTATTTTTACTATACCTATTATCTTGTAAGGTATTGCCAATTCCCTGAATAATGCCCCGACCAATCAAGCCAATACCTCTACCAATCACTTGGGTGAGAACGTAGACTAAGCCATTGCCCACAAAAGCCACTACCGATCGCAGAAGAGGAGCGATCGAGTCGCGAGTTTCCAAGGCGATCGTTGTCAGCCAAGGAATTCCACTCAGTTGATCGAGTTCTTCTTGACGCGGAGCATAGACAAACATTTTTTTGATACTCTTGCCATTGAAGAAAAGCAAACGATACTTGCTCTCAAAAATACTTTTGGGTTCTTCAAAGTACTTTTCTTGACGATATCTCCAGGATAACTTGTTGCGAAACCTGGCTATTTCACGAGAGGAAATAAAACGCTTGTCATAAAGATTTTGTTTAATTGCTTCTACTGCTGAGAAATTATTTAAAATCATTACCATTACCCCATTGGCAATTTGAATAATTAAGTTCTGGATTAATATTTCTGGGATTTTTATAGATTCAAGCGATGTAAATGAATCTGACGAGCGATAAGCAACATTATTGACGATCAAAGGTTTCTTGTATATTAAATAAGCAAATAACTCCAAAACTAAAGGAATTTTATCAAGTAGTTCTGCTTGGATAATGACATCCTCTTCTAGCAACCGATTAATCAGATCGTATTTGTTTGTCTCAGCCGTTTGAGGATAATATTTGCAAAAAAAATCGCGGCTAGGTTCTTTCCATAAATCTCTGACAATAATCTCAATTTCTGCGGCTAACTGCTCGTAGCTTTTTTGCGATATTTGGATTCGATCGCTAACTTTTTTAACTTGATTCAGGACGAGATAAAGTAGCTCGCGTTTTTTATCAGCTTGGAGAATGTCAATTTCTAGAGGGATTTCGGCGAGATTCTTGACTCCTAACTGAATTTTAGCTAAAGTTCGCTCAAACACTGTTGCAGTTATTGAATTTTCCGAGCGATCTCCGAGGAACTTAGCTTTTCCGAGATCGAGAGAGGAAATATTAGCAGGTACTAGCGCAACTTGCTCTGGGTTATTTCTTTTTACTGGTTGGCGCACTAAATTTTGAGAGGTAACCACTGAAGAATTAGGTAAGATTCGTTTAACTAACCATTTAGCGGCTAAAAGTTCTCGATAACGTCCACTCCAAAATAGCCAATCTAACCAAGGCGATCGCTCTTTTTCTAACTGTCTTTTTACCTTGGTTAAACTCTCCTCAATTTGCCCTAATCCTGACTTACGGATGCGAGTCAGCCATTTTCGCCGCCTGCTTAAAGATTGCTGCTGGAATTGCTTGCTAGTAAATGAAGAAGTGGGAATACTTTCCAAGCCGTAAGTTTGACCCAATTTAACCCCGCGTAAAGCGGTAACTAATTCTGCGATCGCCACCCCTTTGGGAGAATAACCCTTAATATCAGATATCCTGGCGGCTATTAATTCCTCTGGTCTTGGGTTGGCACTTAAGACAAAAATCGGTAAGTCTGGATATTCTCTGACTAGCTGCTGGCATAGTTGCACGCCAGAGATTTCCTCAGACAAGTAACCTCCTAAACTAAGCTCTAAAACTATCAGATCCGGTTCCCGATCTTGTTGAGATAGTGTTGCTAAAATCTGAAGAGCCTCAGCAGCCGTATCAGCTGCGGCGATAACTTCTAAATCGGGATAGTCTTGCAATATGGCACGAAAACCCCGCCGAAAGATGGGGTCATCGTCGATGAGAAAGAGCTTAATCGTGTCAGGGGACATATGCATTTTATCTTAGCGCAAGCCAATAATAACTAATCAATAAATCAAGACTGCAAATATTTGTCTGTTATCGATGATTTCATCTCCTAACAGATAAAACTGGAGCTTGCTGTGGGCGAATCTTGATGAAAAGACTAGGAAAATTGGCAATTTTGTTTTCAGAGAATGCCGAGATAGCTTAAGTAAAATTTAAGATATCCTTCTTGGCGGCTGGTTATATTTGTCTCTTGTTGAGACGCTGCTAAAGTTGATAGCCTAAATAGCTGAGTTATTATTGTAATCAAAAAAAAATTTACCTATATCTATTATAATTTTTCAAAAATTTATATTTGTTTATCCAAATTAATTTTAAATCGCTGTTGCCTTACAAGAGATTGCAAGTTCGATCCCGATCGCTCGATAACGAGTTAATCTCACAATCATAAGGAGTTAATTTGACCTTAACTTAAGTAAATAATTGGCACTGACTGTAGAAGATAAGGTCATTAGCACCACATCTAGGCATTGCCAGTAAGTAAGATATTTACATGAGGGATCAATTATGACAGGAAAAGTTTGGGAAAACGCCCGTAATGTCGCCATTGTCGGCCCTTATTCGAGTGGTAAAACCACTTTACTCGAAAGTTTATTAGCTGTAGGAGGTGCTATCTCTCGCAAAGGGAGCATCAAAGAAGGCAACACAGTTGGCGATAGTGCAGCAGAAGCACGAGAACGCCAGATGAGCGTAGAAGTATCCGCCGCTAGTATTAAATATAAAGATATCCAATTTACATTTCTTGACTGTCCCGGTTCTATTGAATTTGCTCAAGAAACCTACAACGCCTTGGTGGGTGCCGGTGCAGCTATAGTTGTCTGCGAACCAGTAATCGATCGAGTTTTAACCCTAGCTCCCATATTCAAATTCCTAGACGATTGGGAAATTCCCCACCTAGTATTCATCAACAAGATGGATAAGTCGAGAAACGGCTATATGGAAGTTCTTCACGCTCTCAAAGAGGTCTCCAGTCGTCCCTTAGTTCCCCAACAATATCCCATTCATCAGGGAGAAGAATTAGTCGGCTACATCGATCTAGTCACAGAACAAGCTTATCACTATCATCCAGGAAGCCCTGCCGATCGAGTTCCCTTACCCGAACACCTCAAAGATCGAGAAAAAGCAGCACGGTATGAAATGCTCGAAATTCTAGCTGACTTTGACGATCATCTGTTGGAAGAACTAATTGAAGAAGTCGAACCCCCCCAAGAAGAAATTCTCCAAGATTTGAAAAAAGATCTCAGTGCAGATCTCATTGTCCCTGTGTTCTTGGGGATTGCCGAGCAAGATTGCGGCATTCTACCTCTGCTAGATGTTTTAATCAAAGAAGCTCCCACCCCAGCACTTACCGCTCACCGTCGCGGACTCAAACCAGAACCTAACGGCGATACCATCGCGCAAGTTTTGAAAACCTACTTCACTCCTCAAGGAGGGCGACTTTCTTTGGTGCGAGTGTGGCAAGGTCAACTTACCGATGGCATGGTGCTAAATGGAGTTCGCGTTGGCGGTATCTATCGGATGAAGGGTCAACAACAAGATTATCTTTCCACGGCATCGATCGGGGATATTGTTGCTCTTGGCCGCTTAGAAGGGATTAAAACAGGCGATACCATAACTAACGCCCAGAAGAAAATCAAAGAATTACCGAAAGCACCACAACTCGAACCACTCTATGCCTTAGCATTGACCACAGAAAATCGCAAAGATGAAGTTAAACTTAGCGGTGCTTTAGGTAAACTACAACAGGAAGATCCTTCCCTATGTTGGGAGCAACACGGCGATACTAAAGAAGTAATTCTTTGGGGACAGGGTGAAATTCACCTTCAGGTTGCCTTAGCTCGACTGCGTCGCAAGTATAACTTGCCAATGACCACTCATTTACCCCAAATACCCTATAAAGAGACAATTCGCCAAGCTACTACATCCCACGGGCGCTATAAGCACCAAACAGGAGGTCACGGTGCCTATGGAGACGTTTACTTGGATATCAAACCCCTGTCTCGCGGCGAAGGCTTCCACTTCCACGAAACCATAGTTGGCGGTGTGGTGCCGAAGCAGTACATTCCAGGAGTAGAAATTGGTGTGCGGGAATATCTAGAACACGGGCCTTTAGGTTTCCCGGTAGTAGATGTAGATGTTACCCTAACTAACGGCTCCTATCACTCGGTTGATAGCTCCGAACAAGCTTTTAAGCTAGCGGCCCGCCTTGCCATGACTGAAGGTATGCCCAAATGTACTCCTGTCTTGCTCGAACCAATTCTTGCCATTAAAGTCTCTGCTCCTTCCGAGTTTACATCCAAGACTTTACAACTGGTGAGCGGAAAACGAGGACAAATTCTCGGTTACGAAGCACTCGAAGGCTGGAAAGGCTGGGATCGGGTGACAGCTTATTTACCCCAAGCAGAGATGCACGACTTTATTATTGAGTTGCGATCGCTGACTTTAGGAGTTGGCTTCTTCCATTGGCAATACGACCACCTGCAAGAAGTTCCCGAAAAGCTCAAAGCAAACGTTTTGGCAACTACTAGTAATGGTAATAATAATAGTAAGGGTTAGTAGTTAATTGTTTTCAGTTAGAGTGGACAGTATTCAGCCCCGATTCTGCGTAATTTCACGCTTTTCAGGTTGTGGATACCGTTCACTTTTCGTTTTCAAGCAAGGCAGGAGGCAGAGGGCATAAGGGAATAAGTTGGTCAACATCGAATTTATTGGTTGAGGCTGACGGGGAGACGGGGAGACTGGGGCCAGGTTTTAAGGCTTGTTTTCTAATGGATAAATATGAAAGTTAAATGTGGATTAGCTTAGAAGGTAGGGGACTAACTTCTCCTGCTCAAAAGCCACGTCAAGACTGTATTCAGTGGGGGTTACCTAACCCTTGTTTCCTTCACTCAGAAAGTAAACCTTCTGCCCTCTGTCTCCTTCAATTAGCAATTTTAATCTTAGTATGGCGTATGGCAACTAAAACTATCGGATTAGACGATCGACTTTACAATTATCTACAGTCAGTTTCTGTGCGGGAACCGGAAATTTTACGACTGCTTCGCGAGGAAACAGCACGACATCCGATGAAAGCGATGCAAATTGCTCCAGAACAAGGACAGTTTATGGCTTTACTGGTAAAGTTGCTCGGGGCAAAGAAAACCTTGGAAGTAGGAGTTTATACTGGCTATAGTTCCTTAGCAGTTGCCTTAGCGCTACCCCCAGAGGGCAAATTAGTTGCCTGCGATATCAATGAAGAGTATACAGCGATCGCCCGTCGCTATTGGGAAAAAGCTGGAGTTGCCAATAAAATTGACCTTCATATCGCCCCAGCCATAGAAACCTTAGAGGGACTACTCGCCCAAGGAGAAGCAGACACCTTTGATTTTGCCTTCATTGATGCTGATAAAAGTAACTACAATAACTACTACGAACTTGCTCTCAAACTAATACGTCCTGGCGGACTCATCGCTATTGATAATGTACTTTGGGGAGGAGACGTAGCAGATCCGGAGGTAAAAAATACTAGAACTATCAAAATTAGAGCCTTAAATCAAAAAATCCATCAAGATAAGAGAGTAACAATGAGTCTGGTTCCGATCGGCGATGGTTTAACTCTAGCTTTGAAAAATGGGGAATAGGAAACAGGTGTTAGGTGTTTCTCCCCACACTCCCCACACTCCCCACACTCCCCACACTCCCCACACCCCCCACACTCCCCTCACCCTCTCCCCTGCCTCTGCTTCTCCAACTGTCGCGCTCTTTTTTCTGGGGTTAGTTGGTCAAAACAGTAAGGACAGGATATGTACTCTTCATATTTCGGCGAGGTTTTATCTTCTTCGGAGATCGGATGTCCGCAACTCAGACACATCTGATAGCTACCTTCTGCTACCCCCTCTTTAACAGAGATGCGATCGTCAAAAACAAAACATTCTCCTTCCCACATACTTGCTTGGGATGGGACTTCCTCTAAATACTTGAGAATGCCGCCTTTGAGGTGATAAACTCGCTCAAAGCCTTCCTGGAGTAGAAAAGATGTGGCTTTTTCGCAGCGAATGCCCCCAGTACAAAATAGAGCTACCTTTTTGTGCTGAGCAGGATCTAAATTTTGGCGCACGTATTCTGGAAATTGCCGGAATGAGTCAGTTTTGGGATCGATCGCGCCTTGGAAACTGCCGATCGCCACTTCATATTCATTGCGGGTGTCAACCACAACCACTTCTGGATCGCAGAGCAAGTCGTTCCAGTCCTCTGCATTAACGTAAGTGCCAACGCGGTTGCTAGGATCGACTCCTAGTATGCCTAAAGTAACGATTTCTTTCTTTAACTTGACTTTCATCCGCTCAAAAGGCTGAGATTCGGTACGAGACTCTTTAACTTCCAAGTCTGCTAAACGGAGATCGGAGCGCAAAAATGCCAACACAGAATCAATCCCTTGACGAGACCCCGCGATCGTCGCGTTAATGCCTTCCTCTGCTAACAGAATCGTCCCTTTAATCCCTTGTTGTTGACAGTATTCTAGGAAAAGCTGTCTTTTTGCCTTATAGTCTGGGAGTTTGACAAACTTATAAAATGTTGCTACTACTTGGCTCATAAGATTTTGTATCTATTACCAATTTCAAAAAATACTGCTGCACATCAATTCTGGAGAATCTGTTGCCTGTTGCCCGTTCCCTTAACCTAACCGAAGTGTAGCAATCTTAAACGAAATTGGTATATCAACAAGGTAATAAAAAACTTTACACAAATAAATTTTAAATGCTATATTAACAAAGGGATTGTTAACCTGGGGGTATGGCTCAGTTGGTAGAGCATCTGCTTTGCACGCAGAGGGTCAGCGGTTCGAGTCCGCTTACC
>JBFRWL010000554.1:0-2632 GCA_051439565.1 Prochloraceae cyanobacterium | reverse complement strand
ACCAACACCAAAACTATAGAGACGATTTCCCGGTTTGAGACGCTTTTGAACCTCAGCAATAACTTGCTTGTCGTTGCCAATTAAACCGTCGGTAAGGAGTACAATGCTGCGGAGTCTACCATTGGGTGCAGAGGGGAAGTTCAACACAGTATTGATGCCATTCATTAACTGCGTACCGCCATTAGCTCTTAAACTATTGACGTAGGCGATCGCCTTCTCTCGATTTTCTGCAGTATTGGCTAAAGGTCGATCAGAAAGTTTTTTAGCAGCATTAGCAAAGTCAATAATGGTAAAAGTGTCCTCAGCATTTAACCCGCTAATAAACTGGCGCATCAGTTCCTTAGATTGTTGAATCGCATAACCTGATTGAGAACCAGAAGTATCGATCAGGAAAACTACATCTTTAGGTACGATCTCCTTGGGGTTGTATTTAACGGCGGGTATTAAATAAGTAGCGAAGTGACCGCCGCGATCGTCTGATTGAGTCAGGACTGTCGCCTGAGTTTTGTCACCAGCTACCTGATAGCGCAGAATTAGATCTTTGTTAGGAATAGTATCTTCCTTGGCTAATTTCACCAGTAATCTCGAACTGGTTTGCTGTACGGCTACCTGGTGAGTAGGTGACTCAAGGCGATAAATTGGTACCCCCGCATCAATTTCTACCGTTACGCTGATATCTTGACCGGATCTTTCTGCTGGTTGTATGGGCGGGTTAAGCTTGGCTGTAGTATAACCTGCCAGACTAAGCTGCTTGTTTGCCATGTAGCGAGGTGCTACTACCATAGGGAAAACGAATTGGTATTCTCCACCTTCAAACTTGAGACTTTGAGTGTAGCGAATCGTGACATCGATTTTTTCCCCTGGCAAAATATTTGCTAGGGACTGAGTAAAAATATTATCTCGTTCTTGTTCTAATAAACTTGCAGTTTTTCCCTGTCGTTTAGCTTCTTGATAAATTCGCTTAGCTTCTTCTCTTTTTTGAATTGTCCCTCGAATGATGCGATCGCCGATGCGAATTTCCATATCGTCTACTGCTGCATCGTCGGGGAGGGGAAACTTATAGATCGCCTCTAGGGGTTTGTCGTAAGGGTTGGCAAAAGTCTGGGTTACTTCCACCCGCGAAACGTTACCCGCAATTCTCGCCGCTACTTGTGTATGTTGTAGGGTAAAAGCTTGTTTTTTTCCGCCTACGTTAGCAAATAAGCCTCCTGGGATAGAAGATGCTTGTTGAGTTGGTTGTTTTTCTCTTTGCTGACCAGGATTAACTACCACAGGTTTAGGAGTGGAAACCTGTCGGACTACAGGCACAAGTAGTTGACGTAATGTTGCCAGTACCAAGATTAAAGCTAGACCAGCTACCAGAGACTTAGGAGGTACGAATACTGAGGAACGAGGTTGTAACTCCTGGAGGATCTCATCTACTGATTGATAGCGCCGTTTGGTAGCACTTTGCAGCATTTTGTCGATAATTTTCCCCAAAGATTTACTTACCGGATTGTTAGCGGGTAAAAAATCTCGCCACACCCAACTATCTTCGCTGTTATCAATTAGATCGAAAGGAGGTGCTTGAGTTAGAAGGTGAAGGCAAGTGACACCTAAACTGTAGATATCGCTGGCAAAAACTGCTTTACCTCTGACCTGTTCCGGAGCAATATAAGCAGCAGAACCAATTACTGTTCCCGTTTTTGCCAAGTTTGTCTGGGTAGCGTACTTAGCTGCGCCAAAATCAACTAACACTAGACATCCATCACTGCGGCGGCGAATAATATTTTCTGGTTTGATGTCTCGGTGAATAACCTGATGGGAGTGAACGACCTGCAGTACTGGTAATAAATTTAATAGTAGTTGTCGAATGTCACTTTCTTTAAATGTGCCGTGGATAGCTAGTTCTTGAGCTAAGTCGCGACCGTCGATAAACTCTTGAACTAGATACTGGCGTTCATTTTCGATAAAAAATCCCAGAAGTGCCGGAATCTGAGAATGTTTGCCCAGAGTTTCTAAACGCTGCGCTTCTTCCAAGAACAATTGTTTGGCTTTGTCAGCGTTATTTCCTGGTTGTGGGAAAAACTGTTTAATCGCACAGTAAGAACGGGAGGGATCGCAGTGATCTACTGCTTTAAAAGTTTTACCAAAACCTCCTTGTCCTAAAATTTGTATAGCTCGGTAGCGATTCTGCAACAGTAAAGGTGAACCGCAACTAGAACAAGAATCCGCATCTCTGAGGTTTTCTGGATGCTGACAATCTGGATTAAAACAATAGCTTCGATCTTCTGGATAACCTTTGGTTCCTTGAAGCTTAGATATTGTCATAGTATCCGTTGTCAATTGAGATTATTTAATCTAGTAAATAATTATAACCTTTTCTATTTTGAGATTGCCAATTGTTTAGTTTGATGATTTTTTCGTTAAATTCACTCTAGTTTGTGAGAAGAATAGCGAATAAAAGCTAGTAAAGTAGCCGGGCGATCGGCAAATAATTTAAAATTAATTAGGCATTAATATTTGATAAAGTTAATTTGAAAAAGTTAAGATATTTCAGGTTTAATGGGGCTAACTTTGGCGCGATAAAGTAACTTATCTCCCTGTCGATAGCCAAGATAACGAACCTTAACCATATCTCCAGGTTGAGCAG
>JBFRWL010000553.1:0-9526 GCA_051439565.1 Prochloraceae cyanobacterium | reverse complement strand
CCGACGGCGCTGAACACATCCGCTTGTTAGGTACTAACGTCTTTGGTTTTGAAGATATGCCCAATGGCGGAGACAACGACTTCAATGACATGATTGTCCGTTTGGATTTCGCCGTCTAGGTTTTCTAGCACTACGTTTTTACTTAAAACTAATATAAAGGGGACAACAGACAAAGGTATGTAGAAGATGGGCAAAATAGCTTAGTTTTGCCAGCGCTGGCAGATCGCCGAATTTGCCCTGTTTGGCTCTGTCCTGTGCGAGGATTTCCGCTAGGACAGCTATATTAACGTAATGGGACAATTTCATGCAGAGGCTCACCTAAAACTTAGTGCCATTTGGTCATGGTCAGATGCGATATGATTAATAGTTAGCTTGCACAATTTTTGGGCTTGCAATAATGAATAAGGAAAACAATAAAAAGATATTCTTTATAAAACCACCAGGATACACATACGACTTTGGGGAGTCGCGGTTTACTCAAATTGAAGAACATTTTAAAAGGATTCTAGATTGTCTAAAAATCTACACACCTACTGGTAAATCAACGAAAATTAAATTATCTGTTGATGTGTTTAATCCAGAAAAAATTTCCGCACGTGGCAAGCGAGTAAGCAAAGACCCAGCCAAGTATGAAATTAGGATGAATGCTGGTCTTTCATACTATCTTTGGACAGTATCAAGAACATTTGCTATTCCTGAGTATGATATTTTGCCTTGGATTGAGGAATGCAAAATGAATGATGAAAGGCTTAAAAAATTAAGCAAAAAAGATATCATTTCAAATTATGCATTTTTTCTTGGTAGCTACTATATTTTGCTTCATGAGATTTCACATGTTGTACTAGGTCATCTTGACTACTTAAATGATGAAATGAACTTAGATTATTTGAACGAATTTCAAGACGAAAAAAGACAATATTCTTCTGAGGAGTTAAGAATTAGAAAAGCACTTGAGGCTGAAGCAGACAGGCAAGCAGGTCAATGGCTGGTAGGTTTCTTTGAACATTCACTTGGCAAAAATGGTCTGGGTGGCGACTTGTTATTTCCTTCCAGGATGCATGCTTATGAGTTTTATGTATATGCAATTGTAGCTGTATTTAGGCTTCTGCAAGACTTAACACAAAGAGAAGGAGTGATACACCCTAAACCTAACGAGCGTCTATATGTACTAATTGCCTCATTATCCAAGTATTTTAAACAGAATCTTCCCAGTGAGCATGACAGAATCTACCTTCATGGGGTTAAATCATGCTTAGAAGCAGGCGAAAAATTCCTAGTTATAGATTCTTTTAACCCTTTAACAGTTATGCTTAATGCACATAACCTTGCATTTGTTGATGATGTGATTAGAGAAATAAATATTAGAAGTTATCAGCATCACTGTGAAGTTATTGGCGAATGTTAAGCTAACGGGACTTTAGCAAATTAGGCGATCTCAAGATAAAGCTATCAGAATATCTTGACCGCCGCAAAACAGCACTTTCCGTACGGGTAAAGCTAGAACAGCACGGCGGAATTTTACTCAAAGCCCGATCACGCAACTTAAACTAAACTAGATTTAACTGTCGAATTTGCTCTAATAACTGTTCTTGAGTTTGGGCAGGTTCGAGACAAGATAATCCTTGACAGACTAAGCCAACTGCATTGCTAGGTAAGTCGGTTTCTAAGCGATAAACAAAGGTAGGGAAGTATTGAGGTACGATCGCCTGCAACTGTTCCTCGGTCGTGCGCACTAAGCTGCCGTGACGATACCAATCTAAAGCAGCAAACAAACTAGGACAAGCTTGAGGAGACTTTTGCATGACGAGGCTGAATGCTTGTAGGGCTTGTTCGGCTCGATGGAGATAGTCTAAATTCTCAGTTAGTAGGGCAAGACGAACTAAATTAGCGATCGCCACTCCATTAGCTGCAGGGGTAGCATTATCTATATAACTGCGCTCCCTAATTAATAAATCTTGACTGGTATCGTTAGCGTTATTATAGTATCCTCCCATCTCCACACTCCAGAGAAACTCGTCGAACTCCTCTTGTACTGCAATTGCTTTTTCTAGCCAGTAAGTTTCTCCCACCGAATTAGCTTGTAAATCCAATAGTGCTTTAATCAATAGGGCATAATCTTCCGACTGTGCTGGTACTGCAGGTTGACCGTCATAATTAAGTCGGTGCAAGCGTCCGTCTACCCATTGCCGATCGAGAATAAAATTAGTAGCGTCTTTTGCTAATTCCCAGTGAGATTTGTCGCCAAAAACTCCATAAGCCCTAGCTAAACCAGAAATTGTCAAACTATTCCAAGCGACAATCATTTTAGTATCGGTCACTGGTGGAATGCGACCTTTCCAGTCACCTGTTTTTGCTTCCTGATTATTTCTGGTTGGAGAAAAGGTTTCTATTGTTGCTGATGCTGCCCCATAACGTGCCACAAACAGCTTATCTAAAACGGCTTCAAGATTTTCTGATAGTTCGCCTCCCTGGCGGCGCTGCAAGACATTAGTGCCTTCAAAATTCCCCTCTGGAGTAACGCTAAATTCTTCTTGTAGTGCTGCTAATTCCTCTGTACTCAGTAACTGTTCCAACTCAGAGTAACGCCAAACGTAAAATGCTCCTTCTTCTGGTTCCACCTCATCTGGATTGGTGAAACTATCTGCATCCTGGGCAGCATAGAAATAGCCCTCTGGTGCGGTCATCTCTCGTTTGAGCCATTTTACCGTTCCTGCGATCGCTCTAGCTACTGCTGGTTCGGTGAAACCCTGACTCCAGAGATTGGCTAAATACTCCAGAATTTGACCGTTGTCGTAGAGCATTTTTTCAAAATGGGGTACTGTCCAATTAGGATCTACAGTGTAGCGGTGAAAACCTCCTCCTACGTGATCGTATATTCCCCCCAATATTAAATCTTCTCCTCTTTGCTGACATAATTGCGATCGCTCTAAGCTAGATTCATAAGTAAACCTAGTCCCAGCTAGGGCAACTTCTCCATAAGGAATCATGGGAAAGCGAGGACGACCTACATCTTCGGCAGTAGTAGCAATCACGCTGGTATTGTGTTCGATACCTTGGTAAAGTAATTCTTCTGTGAGGGAGTCTGTTGCCGATTTTGGCAGTATAGTTGACTGTTGCAGAATACCCAGAATTTCTTGTTTAAAAGTTTGCAGTTTTTCTTTCTCTCGATCGTAAAAGCTGCGAACCGACTGCAAAACTTGCAAAAAACCAGGACGACCGTAGCGAGGTTCTACGGGAAAATAGGTGCCGCCATAGAAAGGGACTAGATCGCCAGGAGTCAAGAAAATATTGAGGGGCCAACCTCCTTGACCAGTCATCATTTGTAACGCTTGCATGTAGATGCTGTCCAGGTCTGGTCTTTCTTCGCGATCGATCTTGATGGGCAGAAAATTAGCATTCATGTACTCGGCGATCGCCTCGTTAGAAAATGCCTCTCCTTCCATCACCGTACACCAGTGACAGCTTGAGTAGCCAATAGAAAGGAAAATTGGCTTATTTTGAATTTTTGCCGTTTCTAAGGCTTCTTCACACCAAAACCACCAATCAATAGGATTGAGGGCGTGTTTGCGCAAGTAGAGGCTTTGGACATTTGCAAGGCGGTTAGGCATGGTCAAGGCTATATTACTCTCTTTTTCTCAGTCTATCGTGGGCAGCGCCGGATTAAAGACAACTCTAGTTATTAATCAATGTAAAAAATACAATAAGCAGGTAGGGAGTTAGCTGTTAGCTGTTTCTTATTCTTTCTAACCTCTCTCAACCATTTTCTAATTTTACCTATGAATAAAAGTCAACCATTCAACTCACAAGATCGACCCCAAAGCCAAATTAATCCTGTCAGCACTTCTGAAGGGGAAGCTACCTTTACAGTAATTCGGGAAGCTGTACTGGGACTCTGGGAAGTTGTCAACAGCTTGACCACTATACGACCTCCCCAACGAGAACATTATCGCGTTACTATTTTTGGTTCGGCACGAATTGACAAAAATAGTCCTATTTATGACGATGTTCGGCGTTTAGCGAAGGAACTTACCCTAATGGAATGCGATATCGTAACCGGAGGCGGACCAGGACTAATGGAAGCTGCTAATGAAGGTAGCGTGATTGCTGACCCAGAGAATAAGCTTAAATCTATTGGCATTCGCATCGGTCTAGATTTTGAACAAAATACCAATCCTTTTGTCGAACACATGTATCAACATAAAACCTTCTTTTCCCGCTTGCATCACTTCGTTCTCATGTCCGATGCCTTTATAGTTGTACCTGGGGGAATTGGCACGACTCTCGAAGCTTTGATGATCTGGCAATTGCTGCAAGTACGACATTTGGATGTGAATGGCACTCCTTTAATTATGTTAGGAAAGATGTGGTCAGATTTGCTAGCTTGGGCTAACAAGTATATGGTCAAGGGGGAACCAAAGCTAGCTAATGAAATTGATATGAATATTCCCCAATGTGTTGAAACTGTTGAGGAAGCGATCTCTATTCTGCGTAAGTCTCAAGCTGAATGGAAAAGTAGAAGTAATCCCAATTCTATTTAAGATGGGGAAGAAACCTGGTTATAGTAGAGAAATTATCTTTGTGGCAACCAAAAAAGTCCTCAAATCTCTTCCTTTGACAGCGGTACAATGCCTCTGTTGGTCAGGCGCTGTTCGAGTTTCTTCAGCAAGCTAAAATCTTCCTCTGGTAGAGGTCTACCTCCACTCCCAAACACGCCTCCACTGACAAAAAGCTTCTTCTCAAGGAAGGCGAACGCTTGCTGCAACTGCAGCGGGTCTGCCTTAATCGGAGAGTCAAAGTGGCAAGGAATAATCCGTTCAAATTCCCAGTTCGCCACTCTATCCACCCAGTTGAGTACTTCTCTCGGTTCCCGATTGAAAATAAGAGTTTGCAGAATTGGCGCTACCAACAGACTGCCATCCCCTCGCAGTGTATCGAAGGACTGCTTCCAGTTCTGTTTCCATTTCCAGGGATACAAGCCGAAATAGGCTTTGATTGAGCGATCGGGAGCCTTGAAGACATCCCTAAAAGCCTGTCCCCATCCAATTACCTGCAGCGCACTTGGTCTAAAGTAAAAGGCAAACAGGGAAATGCGTTGCCATCCCTTGCGGCGGCTTGCCTCACTGTCTTTAACTACATCGAACGCATCTTCTCTGGCGTGGAAAAGTAAGGGGTATGGCTCCAGTTGAACGATCGCTGGTGGTTCCTCTGGAACGGAAACCACAGAGTCCGTTACTAACAAAGTACGCGAGGACTTGTGGAATAAAGCAACCTCTTCAAATGGTCCCAGACCGAGATCGATCGGCCCTAGCACCTCATAGTCAAACTGATCGGCAAAGGGAGCTTCGCTGCTATCCTCTGGAAGCACCTGAGTACGTCCCCAAGGCAAGCCAAGCCAGCTAAGAGGAAGATTCAGGGGAAAGCTCCACTGATTTGCAGCTACGAAGACCTGAGCTTGAGGAAAGCGTCTAGCAAAGGGACCGACAAAAACTTTGTGCTCGATGCCGGAGACTGTAGGCAAAATAATGTACTTGACATCCCCGTGCTTTGCCACCAACTCTTGGACGAGCCTTACACACTCTGGGGTCGGTGCAACTGGCGCATAGACAAGGAGACCACCTCCTTCGAGCCTAATGACAGTCATACGAATCGGTACGACCACGTAAAATATGCCCTGTAGTTGGTCGAAACACCAAACCGTATCCTTAACCACTTCTTGGCGGATTGTCCGCCTCTTGCCGTAGGGGTAGAGTGGCACAACAGGCCAAAAAGACCATGACAGATCCCTAGAATCAATGTTGGTATGAACTTGCGAACTTTGCCTCCTCATCTGCTCTTTGCCTTCATTCAATAAACGCTCTATAGCTGCTCTCAACTTTAGTTTTTCACGATTGCTGGTCCCGATCGTCCCCTTAATTTTTAAGTATTTTGAGTCGATCGGGGTCTGGCTCTGCTAGGATAACACTTCAGTTGACTTGCAAGTGTTGATTGTTTAGGTAGCGATCGCTTGCTTAACACTTTATCTAAGATGAATTCATATCTTGGTATTGACTTTGGAACTTCAGGCGCAAGAGCAATCGTCATCGATTCAGAAGAAGCTATTATTGCAGAAAAATTATATACCTTCGAGCAGTCAGCTTCGCAAAATTGGGTTGATAGTTGGCAACAAGCTCTATTTTCCCTGATCGAGCAAATTCCTCAACCAATCAGACAGGATATCCAAGCGATCGCCATTAATGGGACTTCTTCTACAGTACTGCTATGCGATGTTCAGGGCAATCCAGTAGATGCACCAATTTGGTATAACGACGGACGAGGAGTAGAAGTATTAGAGAAGCTAAAAGCGATCGCTCCTGTTAATCACGTGGTTTTAAGCGCTACCTCCAGTCTGGCAAAACTTTTTTGGTGGTATCAACAACCTATTGCCGATCGAGCTTCCTACTTGTTACATCAAGCAGACTGGCTGGCTTTTTTATTGCACGGAAAATTAGGCATCAGCGATTATCACAACGCTTTAAAACTAGGTTATGATGTGGAGCAACTTTGTTATCCTGATTGGATAGAAAAATTAGCCCTCAGAGAATTACTACCGCAAGTATTGGCACCAGGGACCCCCGTAGGAGAGGTGAGAAAGGAAATAAGCGATCGCTTTGGCTTGAGGCGAGATTGTTTAATTTGTACTGGTACTACTGATAGTATTGCCGCTTTTCTTGCCAGTGGCGTGAAACAACCTGGTGAAGCGGTGACATCCTTGGGTTCTACCTTAGTCTTGAAACTCTTAAGCCATACTCGCCTAGAAGATGCCAGATATGGGATATACTCTCACAGATTAGGTGATTTGTGGTTAACTGGTGGCGCATCGAATACAGGTGGCGTGGTGTTGCAGCAGTTTTTTACTAACGAAGAATTAGTAACTCTCACTCAGCAAATAGAAGTCGATCGGGAGAGTCCTTGGAATTATTATCCCTTATTGAGACCAGGCGATCGCTTTCCCATTAACGACCCACAATTGCTACCCAAATTAGAACCCCGTCCCGAAGATCCCGTAGAATTTTTACACGGTTTACTAGAAAGTATGGCAAGAATCGAAGCTAAAGGTTATCAGTTATTACAACAATTGGGTGCGACTACTCTAACTAAGGTTTATACTGCTGGTGGCGGTGCTCAAAATTCTGCTTGGAGAATAATCCGCCAGCGTCACCTAAAAGTTCCAGTAGTCAAGTCAGTTAATACAGCTGCCGCCTATGGGACGGCATTGTTAGCTAATCGCTACACATAAATTATCTGAATCTATTGCTTGTTGCCTTACCTAACCGAAGTGTAGCAATTTTCAACAAAATTGGTATTACTTCTTTGCCTGCGTCTTGTTTTCCACAAATAAGGAGGCTTGTTTTCTTTGTAATTCAGGGAGGGTTAGGTTAAATTCCGATTGACCACCGAAAACCGTCCCTACTTCTCCCTGATAGAATGTGACTTCATTGATCTGATAGGATTGCTGCGTCAAAGGAATGTAGCCTATTTCTTTGACAATATCTGGGGCTTTTTTTAAGTAAAAGTCAACAAAATTCCTGAGACTATTATTTTCTTGAGCCGACTTGAGGTTAACGTAGATAAATAAAGGTCGAGCCAGAGGTTGATAGATAGCATCTGCTACTGTTTGTTCAGAAGGAAGCGTCGCTCCTTTGCCACCATCAATTGCTAGGGCTTTTAACTGGTTCTTGTGCGCTTCATAGTAGGACAAGCCAAAGTAACCGATCCCATTTGGATCTTGCTGAACTCCTGAGACAATCAGGTTATCATCTTCAGTAGCGATATAATCTTTGCGGCTGACCCCGGCTTTGCCCATGATCGCTTCGGTGAAATAGTCGAACGTCCCCGAATCTACGTCAGGACCGAAGAGGTTGAGGGGCTTGTCGGGAAAGCTTTCTCGCACCTGATTCCAACGGGTAATTTTTCCTGCCGCAGTAGGTGACCAAATCTTTTTCAACTCTTGAGTGGTAATGGTGCTAATCCAATTATTATTTGGATTAACGACTACGCTAAGAGCATCAAAGGCGATCGGGAGTTCGATATAGGACACGCCATGACTACGACATAGGGCCATCTCATCTGCTTGAATGGGACGGGAGGCATCGTTGAGGTCGGTTTCTCCTTGGCAAAACTTACGGAAGCCACCGCTTGTCCCAGATATACCCACGTTAATATCAACGGGTTTGGGGGACTTAGCTAGAAATTCGTCTACTGCCGCCTTAGTAATCGGGTACACGCTGCTAGAACCGTCAATAGTAATAGTGGCTTTTGGTGATGGGGGTGAGGCGCAGGAAAACAGGACTACTCCTACTGCTAGACTCGAAATGATTGATTTGACCGAATTGAGTGAGGTTGACCACGAGATACTCATTTTTGTTACCTCCAATTTGCTAGCTCATTCTTTTACTCGGCTAGAAATTATTCTTTTTCCGTAAGATGTCATGATTTGTAATAATGACTAAGTAAATCGGGATAATTAAACTCAACTATGTTTACTTTTGTAAAGTAAATTCAATCATTTGATTGATATTAAGTGGAGATGACTTTACATTTAGATACATAGTCCCAATTATTTATGTTTGCCTACTTAATAGGTAAATAGTCATAACAAAAAAATCGCACCTCTGCGTAAAGTAATAAGGTGCTCTTGGAATAATAAGCAATAGGGCAAAAATTGGTAAAGTATTCTTACAGTATGTCGGGATATTTATCGAATTTTAAAGATTAAATAAATTTGACTCTTAACTGCTGACTTATACTCAGGATTAGACTAAATTGGTTATCAATATTAATCGAAATCGAAGCAAACGGGGGCCACATTCAGGAGAATTCCAGAAATGGCTAATCCAGAGCATGAGGCAATTTTAAAAAGAAGTTTGTCAGTCAACAATCAAGAAATTTGGAATAATTGGAGAAAACAAAATCCAAACATTAAACCCGATTTAAGGGAAATTTCTTTGAAAGATTGTAATCTAATCGGCATAGATTTCAGTAATACTAATCTAAGCTGGTCATATTTAAACAATGTTGATTTGACTAATTGTAACTTGAATGGTGCTAATTGTTTGGGAGCTATGATAGCCAACTGTCGAATCATTGGCGCTTTGGTTCAAGGGACAAATTTCAATAAAGCTAATCTATTTTGTTACAGCGAAATAGCCAGAACTCAAGGTAACAAGAGTAGATTGCGCACTGTCAACCAGAAGCTAAATCTAATCAGTAATTTTTCCTGGTTGCTCTAATTCTTTTAGCAAAATTAGCGAAGATCATACGATTGAATCAAAGGTTACAATCGTAGATGAATCGCGACCCAGATTTATTTTTTTGTGTTGCAATTCTTGAGAGAAACAAATATAGCACTACGCATTAAAGTTAGGACATTTGGCTTTACCGAACCTAGTATGCTAAATTGATGCTTGAAAAAGGGAACAGAAATCACACAGTTCCTTTCCATTCTTTTCTCACAAATGACTTACGATTGCTATAGTCTTCGATTTCT
>JBFRWL010000552.1:0-6572 GCA_051439565.1 Prochloraceae cyanobacterium | reverse complement strand
CTCTTGCTCCTAGCGACGCGCTCAGTCATGGCTTAACAGAGCTAACAGCTTTGAATCAGGAAGGATATTTTCTTAGTTTAGAACGGAGTTTCGGTTTTTTTGGCGTGAGAGCTCAGATTTTTCAAGTAGTAATTGCCAGCGCTACTGACACTTCTCGTATTGCCAGTCTCAAGGGCAATCTCGGTCAAGTTACACCTGTCAAGAAAAAGTTACTGCTAGATTTGAGCCAACTAGACATTGATTTAGATAATTTAGAAGGGATGTGTTTAGGCCCTCGCTTGCGAGACGGAAGCCAGACTTTAGTAATGGTGAGCGACGATAATTTTAGAGAAGAACAAATAACTCAATTTTTGCTGTTTCGTTTAGTGGAAAAGTAACCCTGTAGTGAGAAGGTATTAGGTATTAGGTTTTAGTTTAATTTCTCCTTGTTCACCTACCACCTAATTTTTCCTCTTCTTAATTTTGAACTTTGAATTTTGAATTCAAAAAAAGGTCAACTAGCTTTTATGAACTAAGAATAAAATTGTCAAACCTTATCTGTTCCCACTTTTTTTCTCCAGCTACTAGTCCAGATTTTATCCAATCAGAGATAGTTGATTGCGGTAAGATAGCACCATTAAGTTGAGCGCCATCAAAATTAGTACCCATCAGGATTGCTTGATTTAGATTGGCATTGCGCAAATCTGCCTGACTTAAAATTGCTCCTGTTAAATTAGCATCTTCTAAAGCTGCTTGGCATAAATTGGCCGCTGTCAAGTTGGCTCCTCTCAAGTCAACCCAGCGCAGACGTGCTTCTTGAAGATTAGCAGCAATTAGATTTGCTCGTCGAAGATCTGAGCCACTCAATTTCGCCTCACTCAGGTTAACTCCTTCTAAATTAGCGCCACTTAAATTTACTTCTTTTAAGAAAGTTTTGCTTAGATTAGTACCATTAAAAGACGCTCCATCTAATTGAGCACCAGTCAGCCTTGCTTCGTATAAATTCGCCCAATTAAAGTTAACTTTACTCAAATTTGCCTGTCGCAAGTTGATTTTTTTTAGATTAGCTCCGGACAAGTTAGCTCCGGACAAGTTGGCTCCTCTAAGATTAGTATAAGAGAGATTAGCTCCAGAAATTTTTGATTTTGCCAGTTGAGATTTGACCATGAAAGCACCACTAAGGTTAGCTTTAGTTAAATCTGCCCCAATCAACTTGCCTTCGCTAATTTTTACAAAACTTAGATCTGCCCAGTTAAGAATTGCTCCACTCAAATTTGACTTAGTTAAAAAAGCCCTACTCAGATTTGCTCCCATTAAGTTAGCCCCTGTCAGATTAACTGAAATAAGGGTTAATTTACTTAAGTCTGCTCCTCTGAGATCCACACCAGCAAAGTCTCTATGTCCCTTTTCGTAAAGTCTTAGCAAATTGCTAACTTTCATATCTTTAAGACTCCCCTAGTTGGCATTTATTTCCATTTTCTTGACCAACTTAAATTAGGTAGATAGAGCTAAAATATTTAACTCTACTTTATATTTTAATCTGACAAAATTACTCTATGAAAATTAGTAGCTTATCTTTGAAAAACTTATTATTTTTTCAAGAAATACTTTCTATTAAATCAGTAAAAACAAGGTATTAGGTATTAGGTATTAGGTATTAGGTTAATGATAAATTTTTTCCTAAAACCTAGCACCTGACATCTAATCTCAAACAACGTATCCCGCTTTAAATAGTGAGCCTGTAATCTTTAGCTTTCTGACTTAAACGATGGCAAAGAATAAACTTGACCGTCCATTAAAAGTCGGGTGATGCCTTTTGCTTGTAGATAGGAACAAGTTTTCTCGAGTATGCGACCATCAGGAACTTTAATGACTCGCTGAGAACGAAGTGAAAAGCGCCTTGCTACTCGATGGTTATCAAAAACTGGCAAGGTTTCCTGTCCGATTTCTTCACTAGGAATATTGCCTAGATCAGCAAATTCTTTTAGCGGTCGAGTAATTAACTCGGCCGAACGGTCTATGACTAAATAGCAAGTTTTAGGAAATGAAGCTTCAGATAAGGGCAAAACTTGAACGTTAGCATCTTTAGCATGAGTCTGATAATAATCTTCTTCTATCTCTGAGTCCCATTCGTCCTCGTCAGTATCTTCTACATCTTCTTCATCCTCGTCCAAGTCTCCTAGGTCCTCTCCTAGCATTTCTTCTAAAGTAAGGACATTTACCTCTTCCATATCTTCATCTTCCTCAAAAGAGGAGGATTTATCTTTGAGTTTGAGAGAAAGACTTTTTGAGGCTGGTTTTTGTTCGCGAATAACTTGAGAAGCAGTAATAATTTCAGGAGGTGCCGAGTAAGTCTGCTCCGTTTGAGTTATGGGAGAAGTTATTTGCTCGTCTGAGAAATTATTTTCGCATGAGTCTGAACGATCGCTAGAAGCAAGTGTCTGTTTCTGAGTGCGTTTTGGAGAACGACTCTGACGCTTTTGCTTAATTAATTCCTCATATTCTTGCTCTGACAAGCTGCTTTTGAGAAACCGACTAATAGTAGAGCTACTGACATTGTATTTAACTGCTAGGGTTGAGGTAGTTTCTTCTGGATTTCGATATAGGGTGAGAATTTCTGTTTTGTCTCGATCGGTAAGTTTTTTGGGACTCATGCTGTTTAATTAGTCCGTTGGCACTCTTCTGGATTGGCTTGGGCAACAGTATATATGTTATGATTATTTTTTGGATAATGCTACACAAATCCTCAAGCAATCTAGCTAAGATTAGATTCAAGGTAGAGGTTGTTCCGATTGAATAATAATTTTTAAGGTTTAATTTTGAATTGTCAGGTAGCGATAGCGGCAAAAATTATAGGTGTTTGCTGCTGATATTAAAAAATTGCTTATGCCTAATTCACAGGCTACACCAGCTCTATTAGTCCTTGCTGACGGTACTGTTTACCGAGGTTGGTCATTTGGTGCTAAAGGTACTGCCGTAGGAGAGGTAGTCTTTAACACTGGAATGACTGGATATCAAGAAGTCTTAACCGATCCCAGTTATTGCGGTCAGATTGTCACCTTCACCTACCCAGAACTAGGTAATACTGGTGTCAATCCAGAAGATGAAGAATCTGCATTTCCTCAAATCCGAGGGGTGGTTGCTCGCAATATTACTTTCCGTCCGAGTAACTGGCGTGCTACTGAGTCTCTTCCTGAGTACCTCAAACAACACAACATCCCCGGAATTTACGGCATTGATACTCGCGATCTCACCCGCAAAATTCGCTCCTTGGGGGCAATGAATGGGGCAATTTCTACAGAAATTCTCCAGCCAAAAGAGTTACTTTTACAAGTGCAGGCACTACCGAAGATGGCGGGTTTAAATCTGGTCAATGATGTGACCACTAAAGAGGTTTACGAATGGTCCGAGTCTACCGTTCCCGATTGGGAATTTCGTACTGATCGAGGAGTTGGCGATCGAGAAAAGTTGACGGTAGTAGCGATCGATTTCGGGATCAAGCGCAATATCCTGCGGCGTTTGGTAAGTTACGGTTGTCGCGTCATTGTAGTCCCAGCTGACACTCCGCCAGAAGAAATTATTAAGCATAACCCCGATGGCATTTTTCTCTCCAATGGTCCTGGAGATCCCGCTGCCGTAACTCGAGGGATTGAAACTGCTAAAACCCTCTTAAAAGAGGGTAAACCGACCTTTGGTATCTGTATGGGACACCAAATTATGAGCTTAGCATTGGGGGCGGAAACTTTCAAACTTAAATTTGGGCATCGCGGCTTAAATCAACCTGCTGGACTCAAGCATGAGGTGGAGATTACCAGCCAAAACCACGGGTTTGCAGTAGACGAGAATTCTTTAAATTCTCAAGTGGAAATTACTCATCTGAACTTAAACGATCACACGGTAGCAGGATTGCGTCACAAGACCTTGCCTTTATTTTCCGTACAGTACCACCCAGAAGCTAGCCCAGGACCTCATGATGCCGACTATTTATTTGAGCATTTTGTCAATTTAATGCGAGAGAGACGCTCTGAAATTAAATGAACATCCCAATAATAATCAAAACGATCGCTACTTCGAGCGCCAATCTCTGCTGAGAACGCGCTATACTATACCATTAATTTGGTTAAACAAAAGTTTAGGAGGAGGCCATTCCTGAGCAACTAAACCTGACAGTCAGCTTGAGAGGCACTCGTGAAGTCAGGGAAAACCATCAAATATTTCGTCTTACTGGCTTGCTAGATGCATTTTCTGAACCGACTTTCCGCAAAGTCATTAGTAATTGCATTGATGCTGGACCATACTATGTGATCTTGGATCTGTCCCAAATTGATTTTATTGATAGTTCTGGGTTAGGTGCTTTGGTGCAGCTAGTTAAGAAAGCTCAATCTAATAATGGCAGTCTACAAATTGTCACTAATGCCCGCGTGACTCAGACAGTCAAGCTAGTTCGTTTGGAAAAATTTCTCTCTCTTCAGCCTTCTGTCCAAGCTGCGTTAGAGAATTTAAAGAATAAATGATAGTTTTTGCTCTTCAGTGAGTAAAAGCATCAGTCGATGCTAATTCTAGCAAATGCAGCCACTAGAGAGATTTAAGCTAAGCTATCTGGTTTTATTATCCAGATGGCTTGTTTTTTTAGCGGCTAACGCTAATATCTAAATATTCAGGTTAGGCAAAAATAGTGAAGTCACAGGAGCAAAATAGTGTAAATCAACCCTCAGCCTCAAAAGCTCGAACTCAGGCAGAAGTTCGCTTAAATTTGAATTTTAGTGCTGCTACTCCTATCTCTGAAATCGGGGATCTCTCACCAGCATCTTTGGCATATATTGGAGATGCAGTTTACGAATTGTACGTTCGCAGCTACTATCTTCTACCCCCTAGACGTATTTCTGACTATCATCGGCTAGTTGTCGCTCAAGTGCGAGCAGAAACTCAAGCAACTCATTTACGATCGCTTGAATCATATCTCGACGAGTCGGAACGAGAAATTGTCCGACGCGGACGTAACGCTGCAAGTGGAGGTCGTCGGGGTCTGTCTCCAGCAATCTATCGACAAGCAACTAGCCTAGAAACACTACTGGGATATCTTTATCTGAAAAATCCCGATCGCTTGAATCAATTGCTAGAGTTATTAGAATTACCACCAAATTAAGAATGTTAAGGTAAAATATATTTTTTTGATTTTTTATTCTATAAGCATATACTATTATTGAAATCCGGAATTTAATAAAGTCCAAGCTAATTTAACATTGTCCAGCTATATACCGAGATAGAATTCAGATAAAGAATTCTGTACAACTTAGTCGGAGGCTGCGCATTCGGAACCCGTTAAACCACTAACGGCATTATAGCGGGATTCCCCTGCGTCGATTTTTAAGATGGCTGAGAAAAAGCCTAAGTTTTACGGTACTGAGCAGCCGAAACTAAAAAAATCCCCTTTGCGCAAGCGAGAGAGGGACAAAAGTTTATCTACCTCCCCGGCTAAAGCTGCTTCTAGTTCTCTAGAGGAAGAGGATAGAGATTTGCTCTATGGTCGTCACTCTGTGTTAGCAGTACTCCAGAGCGATCGCCAACTCAATCGGATTTGGATTACTGCCAAACTTAGATACGATCCCCGCTTTCACTCTCTGTTACAAGCAGCAAAAGCTAAAGGAACCGTAATTGATGAAGTTGATATCCGTCGCCTGAATCAAATTACGCAGGGGGGCAATCATCAAGGAGTAGCGGCTCAAGTAGCACCCTACGCTTACACAAATTTAGCCGATTTGATTGAATCAGCTAAAGCTGCCAGTAAAGCACCAGTAATCGTTATTGCTGACGGGATCGTCGATCCTCACAACCTAGGATCGATTATTCGCTCTGCCGAGGCATTTGGCGCTCAAGGCTTAGTGATCCCCCAACGACGCGCTGTTGGAGTTACTTCTACTGTCATGAAAGTGGCTGCTGGTGCTTTAGAAAATTTGCCTGTAGCTAGGGTGGTCAATCTCAGTCGCGCTTTGGAAGAACTCAAAGAGGCGGGTTTTTGGATTTATGGAACTGTTGTTGGTAGCGGTAAACTATTACACACTCTTGACTTGACTGGACCGATAGGATTAGTAGTGGGCTCGGAAGGTGAAGGACTGAGTCTATTGACTCAACGCTGCTGCGACGTTTTGGTTTCTATTCCACTGTCGGGCAAAACACCTAGTCTGAATGCTTCGGTAGCTGCCGCGATCGCTTTGTACGAAGTCTATCGCCAACGCTGTCCGAATAAAAAAATTTTTCTAGAAGCGACTTCCTCTAAGGATTTATTAAAGAAACATGATGTAGTATGAGCAAAGAAAAGCTAATATAACGAAAAACAAAAAAACATTAACAATTGTAAAGAAGAAAACAAACAAAGCATTATAGCTACCATTCAATCTGGCACAGGGAAAAGACATGAAAGAGATTCTGATTAAAATTCTTAACTTCTTAGGTTTGGCTTACTGGGTCGAGATTAGTACTAATAGCCCTAACTGCACCTACTATTTCGGACCATTTCTCAATCAACAGGAAGCCAAAGCTGCTCAAAAAGGGTATCTAGAGGACTTGCAAAATGAAGGTGCTCTAGGTATCAA